>JAGXOC010000009.1 GCA_019894665.1 Candidatus Thorarchaeota archaeon | reverse complement strand
ACTCAATGAGAAAACATGCACTTCCTGTTCAGAAAACAGATCTTTCTGACATTTTCAGGTGTCCAAACTGTGAGAATCAATTCAATTATGTGAACGCTATGCCAGTTGATTTGGATGTCATCAAGTGTCCATTCTGCGATACCCGTCTTCATCTGACAGAATGAACGGAAAAGTGGCGCTGAGGGAGAGATTTGAACTCTCGCGTGCTAGGCACACCAACTGTCAGCCCACCTGCGAAACGCAAGGGCGAATAGCAGGCTGGCTCCGTACCAGGCTCGGAAACCTCAGCTTGTTTCTTTGCGAATTGGAATTTTCTCTTAAACATTACCGTAGACTACCAAAAAGGTGCAACGGCTCCCGATGTATCGAATGTCCTTCCCACGTTGAGTTAGCTCGTTGCGTTTCTCAAGGCAGCTACCTCTGGGGCTCCACCACTCATCCTTAGGGCTGTTCCCGCCAGGACCTGACCCGATTCGGAAGTTTAAGGCAATCACAACAAACCTACGAATGTTGCTATACCCATGACAGACTCCAGAGACTGCCCATCACAGTCCCACAGCGAAACCCAGCGTGATAGGGGTTCATCCTCCACAGGGTTACTGACGCCACTAGTGCCATGTGGTCTCGACCGCGGCAAACGGTCCGTCCTACCCGCTGCATCGGTGCTTTCTCAGAATCACCTAAAAACATTGCCAATGGTCAATAGATTTCAGACAAAAGCCCCAGCTGCTCTCTTGATGGTAGTTAACTCTTCGAGCACTTCAAGTTCTGATTGTGAGAGTTCATCAAGGAACATCTTTCTGATTGTCAAAATGTGTTTATCAGGCACATCTGTATACAGAATTTCTGTATTCTTTACTTGTCGACCAATTGTAGGGCCTCGTATTGAAACAGCTACTTCCATGCCCTCAGTAGCCTCATCGATTGTGACACTTCTGTCCTGTATCTGAAGAATCGTGCCAACCCGTTTTCCTTCTTCGTTGATCAATCCAGTTTTGGGTCTAATTACACCATGAACCTTCACACCTACAACAGCTGGGCCACTTTGTCTGAAAATATAATCCTGCATCAGCTCAATCTTTCCTGGTCGAATGATGGAACTAAGAGACTCTGCTTTTGCTTGCTCCCTCTTGACAATTAACCAGGCATTATACTCGTCAAAAAGACGGTAAATGACCTCATTCACGAAGGTTTCTACGCCCAATTCCGCAGCCAAATCTTCTATATCCGGCCCAAACTTGACATTGAATCCAAGAACAACAGCATTCAGAGGGTCCGTATCACCAGAAGCCTGAGCTTCTATGATATCTCGTTTTACAATAGGTCCAACGTCTGCTGCTCTCACAGGCACCTTGCGGTCTTGAAGGAATTGAGTTACCGCTTCTAGTGATCCCAATGTATCCGTCTTCAGGACAATTCCCGACTTGTCTGTTTGTATCCGAATTGCTCCGACTTCATCTCGGACCTTTTGCTTTATTTCTTCAAGGAGTTCTGGATTATTGACAGCATATACTGGAGCGCCGGCAACTGCTCCCTCTATGTCTGGTGCAACTATCTTTACACCAGCTGCTGCATGGACTTCCTCTACGTTTGTAAATTTCTCTTTGGGGTCTCTAATTTCATCCAATGGCTTTGGTTGTAATAATGCTCTAATCTTAGCCACAATGACGCCATCAAGTCCACCGATCACAACTGTGTCAGTTTTCCTGAGCACTCCCTCGTAGATTATTGTGTCCAAGGTGATTCCCAGTCCTGTTTCCTCTCTTACCTCCAGAATGGCGCCTCTTGCAGGCCCCTCTGAAATACTCAGTCGGTCTTGCATGTATTGTTGAGTCAGACCTGAGAGAACCATTAACAGTTCTGGAATCCCAACCCCTGTCTTAGCACTAGTTGGAACTATAGCCACAATCTTTTTGAAATCCTCAACACGATCAAATCTCTCTGATTGAATATTGTTGGCTGATAGAGCTCCCACAATCTCATAGAGCCGCCTATCAATTTCGTTTTGAGTTGATTGACCTTGCGCTTTGATGGCCTGGAAGAGGGTCATCTCTGGCTTATCTCTCCAGCCTGGAACCTTGTCAAGCTTGTTTGCAGCTATTAGAAATGGAGTCTTACCAGATTGTAAGATTTTGAGCGACTCATAGGACTGCGTGAGAGGACCTTCATTGATGTCAACCACAAGTATTGCGATATCAGCTATAGCACCACCACGTCGCCTGAGGTTTAGATATGCCTCGTGACCTGGTGTGTCGATGAAGAGTAGACCGTCAATAGTTAGCTCTGTATTGACGCTTTTCAGAAGGTCTCCACAGATTGAGAGAATTGTTTCAGTAGGAAAGAATGAAGCACCAATATGTTGAGTGATGCCAGCAGCTTCCCTATCCTGAACCCCAGTACCCCGCATCTTGTCAAGCAATGAGGTCTTTCCATGATCAATATGTCCCAAGACAGTGACGATTGGTGAACGTAACTTTACATTGTCAGTCATGGTTGGCACCTCACAAGGAATTGGCTGTGGGACTGCGGTTACAGTTATGAAAGTGTCGTTTTTTCCAAAGTATCCCAAATGAAATGTGTTATATTCCCTCTTTTTCCCGCGAGAGTCACAGATACAGCATTTCTGTATCATGAGAGCTATAGGTGAAACAATTTGGAACGCTCGTTTGTAATAATCAAGCCAGATGGCACAGCTCGACGGAGAGTCAGCGCATTAGTTCTAAAAACACTGATGAATCGAGGCTACAGAATAAGTGCATTTAGAGAGATGAAAGTCCCAGAGTCGCTAGCAAAGCTCCACTATGCAGTTCACAAGGAGAAACCTTTCTTTCCATGGCTTGTTGACTTCATATCTTCAGCTCCAGTGTTAACCATGATCTTTGAAGCCGATGATGTTATCCAGGGAGTTCGAGATGCTCTTGGTGCAACCTTTGTTCAAAAGGCCGACCCGACATCACTACGAGGCAAGTATGGCATTTGGGCAGGAGTAAATATTGCACATGCATCTGATGCCCCTGAAACAGCCACAAAGGAAATCGAACTTTGGACTGCAGAGGGTGGTCTCGAAGAATCCTTTGATGCAGAAGAACAAGCTAAAGCATACGTCGATGAGTACAGCTCGGGTGACGCTGATTATACAATGGAGATTCGTGATGTTGTCAAAAACGCGATTGAGAGTCTCGACACATCGAACAATGTTCTCGAATCGCTCGTTCAACTCTTAGGAAAAGACTCGAAGGGAATCACTCCGGAAGAAATCAGTGCATTAGCGTCAGTGATTTTTGATTTTGTGAAGGAAGAAGTAGAAAAAGCATAGATGAAACCTCAGGTGGCATAGACCACCTTTGGTTCCATGTTATTGGAGGGTGTTTAACGTGAAATTTTACCGCCCTTTTCATAGCTTGCGGTCCACTTTGTGTCTCGAGGTTTCATACGGCGTTTGATTCTGTTGACCTTACACTTGTTAGAACAGAACCAAAACACTGCTCCATCTTTGGTTTGAACAAAAGCAGAGCCAGTTCCTGGCTCAATATCTTTCCCACAGAATGAGCATTTCTGTGTACCAACCATGTTTAGCGCCTCCTCATCTTACGGGCTTCACGTTCAGTTTCTCTTAGAACTAGGATATCTCCCATTCTAATAGGCCCTTTTACGTTGCGAGTTAGGACTCGACCTTTGTCCCTGCCATCCAGTATCTTCACACGGACTTGTGTGATTTCACCAGTCACTCCAGTTCTCCCTAAGAGTTGAATGACTTCTGCAGGAATTACAGGAGTTGTCTCTTCATCTTTGCTCATTGTCGGCCATCACCTGGATTTTACTTACGAAGGCCGTTGATCTTCTCGACGAGATCATCAACGAGTTCCTTTGCCTTGCCCTCAACAATGATTGCGACGGCAGCAGTAGGTCGCTCGATGCCTGCGGCATTTCCAAGGTCTACCTTGCTTTTCACGAAGATGTAAGGAGCTTTCTTGTCATCGCAAAGACCAGGCAAGTACATGATTACTTCTTGCGGCTCAACATCCTCAGCAACAATAACCAAGCGTGCTATGCCACGCTCAATGCTCTTTGTCGCCTCATTGATACCTTTCTTGATACGTCCTGTGTCTTTGGCTATTTCTAGAGCCTCAAGGGCTTTCTTCTGAAGTTCCTCAGTGGGCTCCCATTCTACAAAACTTGGCTTTGGCATTAATTAGTACCTCAGTTTAGTTCTTCATCGGTATATGTAAATTAAACCTGGTCTACAAAGAACAGGCTCTCCTGCGCCGTCAGTTTAACTTCTTTTAAAACTGTCGAAGCGTCTCGACATTCTAGTATCCTAAATCTGCCATAGCTGACCTGAGAGAATTATCATCCACATCCAGATGTTTCAAAACCGAATACCGGTTTCTCTTCTCCATGATGTTTAGACCATGATGTATACTATCAATAAACTGCTCAGGACTGATCTTCATCTCTGACAGTGTTGTTGGCATCTGTCTTTCCAACATGAAACTCAGTATTTCCCCAGGCTTGTAATCTGTACAACCAGCTTCTAGAAGATAATGTAGGCATATTGGTGTCGCAAATGCTACCTGTAATCCATGCAATTCAGCAGAACTTCTGTCCATAGCATGTGATATTGCATGCTCAGTCCCAGAACAAGGGCGTGAACTACCGAAAATACTCATCGCACGCCCGGCATCAATCTCGGCACTGATTAGGGTTTCAAGGCTATCACTCACAAAAACTGATTCCAATGCTTTCTTTACAATGGTGTAAGCCTCATCATCAAACAGCTCATTTTTCACCTCATGAGCTAGTTTCCATTCGGCTAGGCTCGAGGTCTTACAGATTATGTCTCCAAGACCTGCGAGCGCTAGTCTTGGAGGCGCTTTTGAAATGATTGAAGTGTCAGCAATCACCGCAAGTGGGCTCTTGCACTTCTCTGAATATTTGTAACCATTATGACTCACAGATGCAACTTCACTCGCTATACCATCGTGAGATGCGGCCGTAGGTATCGATATCCAGTTGATACCAGTATCTCGAGAGATTAGCTTAGCCACATCCAAACTACTTCCTCCACCAAATCCTAATACGATATCGACATTCCCAAGAACAGTGTTGGTATTAGCTCGGTAAGTGGAAGCCATCAACCATCTACAAGGTTTCCCGATTGCATTCTCAAGACGTTGAGAGTATTCTGAGTGGATCAAATCATCAGTCACACAGATAGGGTTGGCATAATCCTTCATCAGTGTTTCAAGTTCACTTAGAGCCCCATCCTCAATTACAATAATCTGTGGACCCTTGAAGGACATCTTATCAGCTCCCGACAAGCAAATTCGTTTTGCCTGTTAAGCTCTTCTATCGCGCGCCTTTTGTCATATTATATTTAATCAATTCATCAGCCTTAAGAGGAGCTCAGAAGGTGTGTTTTTTCATCAGCGAGTATTACACCCGAAATACATCAACCTATACGCTATCCAAACACGTTTCACTTGGAGTCACTCTTATGACACAATATGTCAAGGTTGCCCTAATGGGATCAGGCTATGCTGGTAAGTCTACTCTGATCAAACTACTCACTGACAGGGAACCAAAGTTGGATGCAAACTATCAACCAACTGCAGGTATGAGTTGTGGGACAATCACCATCGACAGTAGCACTAAGGTTTCTCTTATTGAGATGGGTGGTCAGTCCCATTTTGAATTCTTATGGGCCGATTTCATGAGAGGCAGCAAGATGGTTGTGGTGGTTACTGAGAGTTATCCAAAAGCTGTGCTCAAAACTCGTCAGCTACTTGAGAAGTTCAAGCCTCAACTAAGTGGCGTGAAGGTCATCGCTGTTGCCAATAAGCAGGATGTTCCAGGATCAATGAGACCTGAGTCAGTACAAGACTTGCTCGGAGTTCCTACTGTTGGTATGGTTGCTATTGATCCCAAACAACGACTTAATGGTTACAAACTGATTGTAAATGGACTAAGAGACATGGTCCAAGTGGCTGCATAGTCATTAACTCGCCCTTTCAACACCCAATTACTTTGTAAGTGACTAGCCGTAGGACAAGCCTTTTATGTCTAGGGAAAGCAGGCGAAGACACCCAGGGCACGGGCGAGTGAGCTATCTGACCGTAACCGGTCACATGGCGAGTCTGTCCGGGAATGCATGTCTTTTGGGTATGGACTGAAAATATCGGTCGGGTGAGTCAATGGAAATCACGATAATCCACAAGCAGGACAACACCGTTCACTTCCTAGTGGAAGGAGTAGATGTTGCGTTTGCAAACGCATTACGCAGAACCATGCTTACCAGATTACCATCAATGGCAATAGACGAAGTGCTTGTTCTTGAGAATACTAGTGTCATGTACGATGAGATGCTTGCTCACAGATTAGGTCTATTCCCACTTGTGACAGATCTAGATAGCTACAACTTACCAGAAGATTGTGACTGCGAAGGTAAGGGATGTAGTCTTTGTCAGTGCACACTTACTCTAGAGGAAGAAACAGGTGACGAAGAGAAGATGGTCTACTCTCGTGATCTGACTTCACAGGACCCAAAGGTGGTTCCAGCGTCAGGGGACATCCCCCTGGTAAAACTGGCTCCTAACCAACGCCTAATTATCGAGGCATACGCTCGACTTGGAAAAGGTGTGGAGAACGCCAAGTTTCAGCCAGTATCAACCGTTTCATACAAGTATGTACCCATAGTCGAAGTGAACAAGGAGAAATGCAACCAGTGCGGAGATTGTGTTGAAGTTTGCTCGAAAAACATTCTGTTGGTCGATGGCGATACAATATCAACACAGAACACTCTGGACTGTAGCCTCTGTGAGGCTTGTGTTGAAGTCTGCGAGTCTGGCGCAATAACTATTGATTCTAAGAAAGACACTTTTCTGTTTAAGGTAGAATCGACGGGAGCGCTTAGTCCCGAGGATATTGTTGAGAAAGCTTCTGAGTTACTGAAAGAAAGAATCAGATTAGCTCTTGATTACGCAAATTCACTATGAGGTGTGACAACATGGAAAGATCAGTCAAATCTGGATCAACTGACCCCAACACACGCGCACTCATTAATGCGCTAAAGAAAATATCTGCAAAACATGATGTGCGGATATGGAAACGAGTTGCCGAGCTAATAGCTAGACCAGCTCGTCAGCGCGCTACAGTAAATATTGGAAAAATCAATCGTCATACTAGCGCAGGAGATATCATTGTTGTGCCTGGAAAGGTGCTAGGATCTGGTATTCTCTCACACAAAGTGACAGTTGCAGCTCTCAATGCATCAACCTCTGCAAGGACAGTAATTGTTGGAGCTGGTGGGTCCTTGATATCAATTAACGAATTACTTACTCAGATTCCCAAAGGAAAAGGAGTTACAATCATTGTATAGGTGGTTCTGATGAGTACAGAGAAAGTCAAAGTCTATGATGCCGAGAATATGGTTGTTGGCCGACTCGGAGCGAAGGCTGCAAAGGCTGCCATACTAGGTGAGACAGTAGTAGTTGTCAATGCCGAGAAAGCAATAATCACAGGCAAGCGCAGAACCGTGATTGAAGCCTTCAAAGTGAAGTTTGATATTCGAACCTCCTACAAACCTAGCAGGGGTCCATTCCATGAACGTCGTCCTGACAAGATGGTCCGGAAGATGTTTCGAGGCATGCTTCCATGGCCCACTCCTAGGGGAAAGGCGGCATACAAACGTATCAAAGTGTACATTGGAGTCCCTGAGCAGTATATTGAGTCAGAAAAGATAGTGCTTGAGGGCGCAAAATACAGGAGCATGACACGGAAATTCATCACAGTCGGGGACTTGAGCCACGAACTTGGTTGGAGAAACCCGGAGGTAGTATAACATGAGAGTTGTTGTTAGTACTGGCAAGAGAAAGACAAGTCTTGCAAAAGCCACAATACGGGATGGTACTGGTAGAATCAGAATCAACGGAAGACCTCTGGAGATTCAGCAACCCGAGCTTGCTCGTATGCGTATCATGGAACCATTGATTCTTTTCGGAGAAGGATGGAAGCGATACGATATCAAGGTTCGAACCAAGGGTGGCGGTTTCATGAGTCAAGCCGATGCCGTAAGGATGGCAATAGCCACAGGTCTGATTCGAATAAGTCAGGACTTTGAGGCACGCTCAAAGATGATTGAACATGACAGAACAATGCTTGTCGGAGATCCACGAAGAACAGAGGCAAAGAAATTCGGTGGTCCCTCAGCACGTTCCCGTTACCAGAAATCATACAGGTGAGGAGATTATAGAATGATTATACCCGTTCGATGTTTCACTTGTGGCAAAGTAGTTGCTGACAAATTCGACCAGTTCAAACGTGAAGTCCGACAAGGTGAAGACCCAGCTGTTGTACTAGACAAAATTGGACTAGATCGATATTGCTGCCGAAGGATGCTACTTGCAAATATTGACATTATTGACAGCTTCATGGCGTTTGCCACGACAGAATCTACGGAGGCTAAGTAGAATGAGTGAGATAGAAGTCGCTGATTTAGAGCTATTGACACCTATGGATAAGTACCTCGCTGCAGGTTGTCACATTGGTACACAAGTAAAGACCCAGGATATGGAGCCATTTGTCTATCGACAACGACCAATTGGTCTCTATGTTCTCGATGTCCGGAAGACCGACGAGCGAATCCGAGTGGCTGCTAAATTCCTTGCCCGATTTGATCCAACCAAAATAGTGATTGTTTCGGGAAGAGTCTACGGTAAGAGACCAGTCGAAACATTTGCCTACTATATTGGCGCAAATGCATTCACTGAGCGTTTTGTACCGGGAACCCTCACCAATCCCAACATTGCAGGTCCAAGGACCTACATTGAGCCTGATGTGATAATTCTCACAGACCCAAGGACTGATTCCCAAGCCCTCTCAGAATCTGCTAGGATTGGCATCCCAGTAGTTGCACTTTGTGACACTGATAACGTGACCACAAAAGTCGATCTTGTGATCCCAACTAACAACCGTGGACGCAAATCTCTAGCACTAGTATATTACCTCTTAACTGCACAAACACTTCGTGAAAGGGGCGATATGCCAGAGGAAGGCGAAACTGCGTTCACTCCTGAGGACTTTGAACCTCAAGTCCAACGGTTCTGAATTTTATTCAACTATGGAAACGACGCCGTTATCGGCGTCTACTTCCACTTTCTGCCCTGTCTTAATTTTTTCAATTTCTATTTTGTCAACCGCAGGGATTTCAGAGATGATACACCCTACAGCCACGACAGGGTCAGTTATTCTGTTGATTATTGCCAACGGTGCTTTCTCAGCCTTCTTGAGCGCATAAAGAACGTAAGAACCTACAGTAGACCCCTTGCCAGTGGGAAAAACAAGTATCTTTCCGGAAACAGATTTACCCTCAAGATGATGTCCTTTCTCAACTATCTCCCCAGTTTCAGGATCACATCCTCCATAGAAGGAGATATCCTCCCCTGTTACTAGAGCTTCTCCCATTATTTTACCCTTGAAGATTTTCCTGCCTTGCATTAGGATACGGCCTCCTTGATACACTCCTCGACAGATCGTATCTCAGTCTTGAACTTATTCTTTCCTCGGGCATAGAAACATGCTTTCGCTGAATCTGTCATTAATCCAGTGAATCTCCCCTCTAATGGAGCCACGGCACAACATGCATCAGCGACAAGAAAAGCTCCTGCTTTCTCTATCGTATCGTAGAATCCCATCATTATTGCAAGATCCTTGGTTGGCTTTGCAGTAGTAATCCAGACAGTTTTACCGGCAGTCACCTGTTTACCATCAAGCATCTCTGCAACTGTAGCAATCTCTTTGATGCTCGCATGTGGACATCCGACACTAATGAAATCGATTTCAGCTCCTTCATCATCAAGTTCAGTACGGGCTCCATTCAAGTCATCTCTTGTGACGACCTCAATCTTCTCTGGAATCGGGGTTCTATTCGGAGTGATTCCTTCCATATGGAAGATTGCTACACCCCCATATGTTGCCACTGAGGCACTAAATGACTTCAACTGCTCTGTGGTAGCATGATTGATTCCAGTGATGTAAGGTATCGTCTTCCCGGTTCTTACTCCGATGACATAGCCGAGTAGACCATAATCATCATTGTCATTCAGTTCCGTCTTGATCTCATATTTTACCTGTGCTACTCGATTTTTTTGAAGATGCATGCCATATTCTGCAGTTTTTCCAGTCAGTGCTGATGCAAGTGCGCTAGGTCCTCCCTCTCTGTTTGTCAGAGCACCAATCACAGAATTTGAGAAACAAACAGCGGAAGATTCGGCCCAAGCAATGTGCTCACCATAATGTGGTAGATTTCCAATCAGATATGGTGTGCATGTACAAGTTGTAATCACACCCATCTTTTTGAAGGCATCAACAACTCTTTGTTGATTTTCAGCAAAATCTTCACTAATTCCATGTTTTTTCCATTCAGAAAGATCCATTCCTGCGGGATTCAGCGTTGTCAAGACCCGAGTCCGACCATCTTCCGCCATCTCAGACAAGTACTCGAGTCCAGCTTCTCCTAGATTATGATATGACACACCTGCAATTTGTACGCTTGAAACCGGGATGAGCCTTTCAGCTCCATAGATCTCGCCAAGTGTCGTGATTATCTCTATGGCTTTTCTAGTGGCTTTTCCATGCTTTCCATCAAGCATTTCCTTCTCTTCTTTGGTCAGTTCGAGTCCCATCTCACTCACCTAGGTATTTCTTTAAATCAACTTCTGGGAACTTGGCCTTTTCATAGCTCTTTCCTTTCGAATCAAGGATTTTTGTACAGTCAAAACCACACTTGGTGGTCAGCTTTGTGCCTGGTTCTGCACTTGGATCTAGACTTGATCCAGCTTCTTTGTCTTTTATCAGAAGGTCTTCATCAGCCTGAAACCGAGTAGCTAGTGCCCACTCGCGCTCTTCATCCGAGTAGATATCGATATCTTCGTCATAGACCCAGATGTGTTTTGCACTCCTGTGCCCCGCAAAGGCTGCTTCTAAAGCTTGCAGACCATCGTCTTCATTCTTCTTCTGTACCTTTACAGCAACATGCAACCAGCTCGCTCCACCAGGAGTGATGTAGACATCAAGAACATCAATACCTCGCTCCTTGATCTTCTTGAAAATTGTAGGCTCTCTAGGCATACCCATCAGAATCTTGTGTTCTGAGCGCCCAGGTAACAGTCCCTGCCAAATGGCACTCTTCCTATGAGTTATTTTCTTCACTTTGAAAATTGGCTCTTGCCGTACTACATCTACAGTTTCAGTCAAATCGATGAAAGGTCCCTCATCGTGTTTTTCTTCGAGCACCACTCTGCCTTCAAGTACAAACTCACAATCTGCTGGAATCATCAAATCGACAGTCTTGGCCTTAGTGAGTCTAATGGGACTCAAAGCATTTGCAATCTCCAGTTCGTTTATTCCAGTTTCAACAGAAGTTGCCGCAGCAATGAGCACCTCAGGTGTGTTACCAATACAGAATGCTACATCCACCTCTCCATTTCGTTCCAAGAACTTGTGAAAGTCCCTTCCTTTAACTACCCTCGCAACCATGCGGTCTTTGCTAAACTGCATGGCTCTATGGAAGTCCAGATTCTGTCCATACTCTGGATCTGCTGCCACTACAACTCCCGAGGAGATGTATGGACCTCCATCGATTTTGTTGTGAATTAGTATAGGCAACATGTCAAGGTCTACCTTGTCTTCTATCACCTCTTGACACGGTGCATTGTCAATCTGTTCTGGTTCACTACGATTTACTATTGCATTCGAGAGGGTTGGAATTATCTCCTCAGTAGTTATTCCAAAGTAATCTGCAACCTGCATTTTATTACAGAACAGATTACCTGCAACTCTGAATTCACTCTCCTTCACATTCTCAAATAATACTGGTTCGGGTTCAAGTTTTTTTAGTACTCCAGCTATCTCTAGATTCCTTGAGATACTTTTACTGACAGTAGTGATTTTTCCATTCTGCTGTAATGTCTTGATGTATTCTTCAAGTGTCATAACTTCACCTCAAAGCCCAAATGATGTGGTCCACACCCCAGCAGCGCGACCTTTCTCAAGCGCCTCTGCTATCTTTTTCATTGTAGTATGATCAGGAGCAAGTGCTATCATATTTCCCCCTCTACCAGTTCCAGTCATCTTAGCACCAATAGCCCCATTCTCACGAGCGATTTCCACCAAATTATCGAGTTCTTTGGAGGAAACTGTCAACTGCTGCAAGAGTTCATGGTTTTTGTTCATCAGAGCACCTACTTTGTTAAAATTCAGCTCGACCAAAGCCTTTCTAGCATCATTAACTAGTTGGTCATATTCCTTTGAGATTGAATCAAACCACTCCGGATTTGCATCTTTCTTTTTCCTGACATCGCCAACAACCACTTTGGTACTCGCAGTTAATCCTGTAGATGCAATTACCAAATCTGCAGACTTTCCCAGCT
The DNA here is from genome assembly GCA_019894665.1 of Candidatus Thorarchaeota archaeon. Classification (GTDB taxonomy): domain Archaea; phylum Asgardarchaeota; class Thorarchaeia; order Thorarchaeales; family Thorarchaeaceae; genus SMTZ1-45. The sequence goes on along the minus strand of JAGXOC010000009.1, from coordinate 34,274 downwards.
TCAGTTTCTCAAACTTAGGAGGACCTCCGTTCAGATCACGTACAAACCAAGTGAGCCCCCCAAATGTTGATACTGTGTTATCAAGTCCCGAAGGAGTACCATGGTACCCCATCTCTCCTATGTAGGCGGCCTCGTTAATCTGATTGTCATCCAATCCCAGTGAGTATTCCTCACTCAAAGCCCTAGCAATAGCAACACAACTTGCTGCACTCGCTCCAATACCCGAAGCACAGACCAAGTCTCCACCAAGATCAATTTGAAATCCCGTCTTGGTAGTATCGATATTGAGGTGTTTCAGGATATTATCAATCGATGTCTTCTGCTCTTCATACTTCTTTTCCTTGTACCCAGGCATAGCGGGCCGATTATCCACGAGTTTCCAACCGAAAGACCGCACTCGCGTAATTATCGCTGTAGTCTCTGACGCTACTCCTGCAGCAAGAGCCGGGAACCCATAGACTACAAAGTGTTCTCCAAACAGAATTGCTTTCCCTTTTCCTGAACCTGTCGACATTCTCACTCACTCGCATTGGCAGTTTGAAGCCGCCGTAGATAATCGATACTTTTGAAGTCTTCCTTCGACATTGTTATAATCAGAGGTATGTGCAAGACAAACAAGACGGATTGTGAAAAAGTGTATGAAGATCCTTGATCTGTTCTGTGGCGCAGGAGGTTTCTCCTACGGATTCAAACCTCATATTGATGACACACATCTTGCTATAGACATTGATTCTTCAGCTTTAGAAACATACAAGCTCAATTTTCCTGATGCCATTGTCTGGCAAACCGATATTCATAATCTTCACTCTATTCAGATTGAAGAGGCACTGAATGGAGCTCCAGATGTCATTATTGCATCACCTCCATGTGAGGACTTCAGCAAGGCTAATCCTGATAGCAAAAGGTCAGCCTCTGAGAGAGTCTATGGTGAAGGAACTGCAAAGTTGTTATTGGATGCTATCCGAATCATTGGCGACCTCACACCACAAGTCTTTGTCATTGAGAATGTGGCTGCACTGCTACATGCAGGAGGTAAGGAGATAATCCAGAAAGAGTTTGAACGTGTTGGTATTGAAGATGTGCGCATCAACATGATTAGAGCACACCAACATGGTAATCCCTCAAAACGGCTTCGAGTTTTCATCAGCAATATCAAACTAAAGCCACCAAGGAAAGCACCGCCCACGGTCATGGAAGCAATTGGCGACCTCCCTGGTCTTGGATTGAATCAGCTCTTCAAACCAGAGATAGATGTACCAAATCATATTAGCTACCCAATTACAGAAGATAAACTGAAGGCCATCTCTAAAACTCGTTGGGGTCAGGGTGTGAAACATTTCCGTGTATCAAAGATGAAAAGCCTACCAAACTGGGTTCGCTTGTTCCCTGATCGTCTTTCAACATCAATAAACGGTCTGTCTCGATATATTCATCCATATGAAAATCGGCTCTTGACTGTACGAGAACATGCCCGATTAATGAGTTATCCAGATTCCTTTGTCTTCACTGGTTTTTCTGAGAGCCAATACAATCAAGTGGGTGAGAGTGTTTCTCCACTAGTATCTCGGCTAGTCGCACAGGAGGTTTGTACTAACATTGTCTGATTTCCTCAAGAATGTCTACGTGGTCTTACACAATGTCCACTCTGCTTCAAAAACGGTTGAAACGGCTCAAGTAGTGTACGGACTTGGCTTTTCGAACTATGTGGTTTCCAAGGCTGAAGGATCTGCAGCACAGGCTGGTGTCCCTGATGCAAATCGTCTAGCCATTAAGATGAAACAAAACTTCATGGTCTTACCAGATCTCAAGGATGTTTTTGAACTTCTCAAGATCGACCATCCTACGTTAATCACATCTCCTGTACTCACAAAAGAACGTCTGGATGTGGACCAACTAGCTGAACGAGTAAAATCAGGAGAACGAATAGCCGTCACGCTCTCTGGGAGTAACAGTTCCTTTTCGAGAAAAGAGATGGACCTTGGAGAATGTCTTAGTCTAGATGCTCGAGTCGATATAGGTCCTTCAGGCACTGCCGCAATCATTCTCTATGCCTTGTCTATGAAGAAATAGTAATGGTGGGCCGGACGAGATTTGAACTCGCGATCCCTTGGATCCGAACCAAGAATCATACCAAGCTAGACCACCGACCCATGAGTTCGAATCAGTCCCCGGTTGATTTGGATTTAATCATTTCGTTGAAACGTTCTCGAAGCCATTTTACAGAACCAAGAAATATTCCGTCTACGCTGAACACCCCTGAATCCAGAAGATTGGCACAGTGGTTCTCAAAGAGTGGACCTTGAAACTCAGATTTTGGATAATTGATTGAAACCCCCGAGAGAAGCTCGTTGAAGCTTGGAAGAGTAATCAAGACAGACTCGTCGTCGCTAGGAACCTCAAGTATGCCTAGTGCACGTCTGACGCAGTTCTTGTCTAGCTTTGATTTCAAGACGACAGGAACTGTACCTGCGTACCTTCGTCTTGAGTAGCGACCTATCTCCGGAACTGAGGCATCTCTAAACCTGCGAATCGTTGGATGATTATGCCCTATGACGATTATCTTTGCATCTAACACTTCTGCAGAAGGCCAAGAATGTCCATGCAATAGACCAATCTGATCTTTCTTTGGACCCATCAGTATACCATGGACATCAGTGATCTTGACATTCCGAGGAAGCACCGCTTTCAAATCGCCGTCGTGATTGCCTGGGATTACTGTTATTTCTAAATGTTTAGCAAGAGTTTCCATAAACTCAGGTAGGATTTCCCAATTGTAGTAATTGTCAACAAGAATAGTGTGCTTCACATCTCCAATGATGAAAAGATGTGATATACTGTGCTTCTTCACCAGTCGCTCTATTCTTTCAAAAATGACTGGATGTTGAGGGGGAAAATGCACCCCTCGATTATCAGCCAGGTCTTCTTCAAATCCGAGATGAATGTCCGATATTAGAAGGACTGATGTATCGTCATGTGTGACTATCAGAGCCCGGTCATCAAATATCGTTTCCATCACAGATTTGTCTTCTAATATACAACATTTTAACCTCGTTATACCTGAAAACAAAGTGAATATTATGTCTCTTCCACAATCCGAGGTAAATAGACTATTACAAGAAAACCTCACGCAAAACGATATTGAATTCTTCAAAAACAAGTATGGAAAGAAGTTTGTAAAAGCACTAAGAACCGTGGAAGAAGGGAAGATTGTCAGATATCAGTTCAGTCCAAGTGAAGCAGTGACTTGGATTGTAAAGGGCAGAGGTCGTCAATACCTTGTTATTCCTGAAATATACTGTACCTGCAGAAGTTTCTATCAAGAAGCGGTCATATCACGAGAAACCAACATGTGCTATCATCTGCTAGCACAAAGAATCGCTGAGATACGCGAGGAATATAATACTCAGGAATCCACTGATGTAGAACGAAGAAAGTTGTATGTCGAATGGCGTAGGACTGATTGATTGCGGCCGCATATGAGGATAACTTTAAAACATGGCCTAGAGTCGGGCACGCTGACTGGGCAAAAAGGTCGGAATATCAAAATGAGTCAGCTCAGGAAAGTCTCTAGAGTACTTGCAGTAGTAGTCACCGTAATGGTTCTCTTATCTAGCCTTCAGACTGGCGTTACTGCTCAGGCGGATTTGGACCCCATTGTAGTACTCTATGATGCAAGCCATAACCAACAACATGACGCCCTTGATGCAGAAGACGGTTTGAAACTCATGATTGATATGGTCAATGCATCAACAAGGTACATTGTAAGAGTCAACACGGACGAATTAACGGAAAGAATCCTCAACGATGTTGATATTCTCATAATAGCTAGTCCTGATGAGAATTCACCTTTTTCAAGCACCGAAGCTGATGGAATTGCAGAGATGCTGACAAACGGTAGTTCATTATTCCTGTTGGGTGATCCCACCATTGAACAGAGCTCACGATATTGGGCTGCTGCACTTATGCAAGATCTGGGTGAGAATCAAGCAATCAACAGCCTTCTTGATAGCATCAATGTGACCGGTGTTCGGTTCAGCGTAAATGAAACCACCATAGGCGACATCTATTCGGACACAATGTTCGACTATGACAACACTGTGTTTAATGGATCATACCCCCAAATGATAGAACTTGATTCAACAACATGGGAAGTAAATCATCCAATATTCAGAAACATTAACGAACTCTTTACTATGACAGCTACCTTGAAACCAGTCGAACTCGCAAGTGGAATCGCCACAGGCTATGATACTACGTTTGCGCAGTACAAAGCTGGACCCAATAATTGGGCAAATTACTCTTATTCGAACATGACAATTTCAGATTTTGAACAGGATCCACTCTCATATTCTGCAATAAATGGTACTTTTCCATCGTGGATGTCAGCTTTCGAGTATGACGAAAGCAAGATAGTCATGATAGGTTCCACACTCATGTTCACAGGAAGAGGTCTAGACCATCCAGATACTGACTTGCGGTGGTTCTACATGGGTGATAATGCACGATTCTTCATGAACATAATGAATTGGTTATCTCAAGACTTCATCGAAGCTCCAAGTGCAATTGTACCAATGTTAATCATTTCATCTGTGGTCATGATTGTAGGTGTTGCGTTCTACTTGCTCAAAAAAATTAGGTAACTACCCATTGGGGTTTGGATAACCCACTCTCTATCAACAAGCCATCAATAACAGAAACTAGATCGGACATTCCTTGTTTCTTCCGAGCTGATGTGAGCACAATAACTGGGTTTTTGGTTGGAGCCGCTTCTTTGAGCTCTGTCTTCAAGAAATCAATCTCGCCCTGAAGAGCCAGTTTCTTTACCTTGTCAATCTTGTTAGCTACCACAACTACATTGGGAGCGATTTCAGAGAGGAAATTATAGAATTCGACATCAATAGGAATCTCCCCGCGAGATGACCACCTCTCGTGCAATTCTTTGAAAAGAGATATGTCAATAATTAGAATTGCGAGAATTAGGTTGTCTTTCCAAGATTCCAAATTTTGAACGATGTTGGTCTTTGTTTCTTCTATTGTGGTCTTACTTTGTCCTGCCATGTATCCGAACCCTGGAATGTCTACAATTGTTATCGGATCAAAATCAATCATCATTTCCCAACGAGTACTACCAGGTTTCTTACCTATTCGTACCTTCTTACCAGTGAGAGCGCGGATGATACTACTCTTGCCAACATTGCTTCTACCTGCGAATACGATCATTGGTTTCCTTGGCTTACCAGTACGGTCGGGTTCTTTCATATTGCAACTCTCCTTTGGCTATAGCCCTGAGAATCTCAAGTCGGTCAATCAATCCTGGTTTGAGAATTCTTGAAGCATTGGTTGCTCCAATTCCTCTTCCTGCGAGGACCAACAAAGCAGTCTTTCCATAGAGTGATACAAGTTCAGCTACTAGAGAAGCTGCTCTATATTCCTTTTCCTCACTTCTTGTGAGTCTTTCGCCACGAACTCGTTTCGCAACTATCTTCGGAAAGTCCTTCATTATCGGCGACATTGCTGCTATCATCCTTGATTCACAAATAGGACATCTGACATCTTCATCAAGTGTTGATATAGTTCTAACTGAGTTCCAGTGATTTGTCGCCATACAAATCAATCTGAATTTCTTAGAGAGTAACCGCTCCTCCATCATGCGAAGTACTTCATCTTCCTCCGTAATCTCTCCCATGACCTCAAATCTTGTCTTCTCTTCAATGATAAGTCGTGCAAGAGGCGACGGATTTTCAGTAGTTACGATATGAACTCTGAGTACTCCAATGGAGTACCTATCAAAGATATCCATGACCTTCTTCTCATCCATTTTATCATCCAAGACCTCGCTCATTGCTTCCTCGAAGACAGGAGACCCCTCTAACGACTTGATGAGATACTTCACAGGAACTTCATTCTGTTTTGCATCTCTCTTCACAACATCCATTCTTCTTGCGACATGAAGGAACCTTGATGCAAAATTCTGTGTATGCTTCATTGCTAGTCGAAGAATGACAGATACTTGCTCTCCAGAATACTCTTGGAGCACATCTATGACCCAACTAGGTTTGATTCTCTTACCTGCCGTGAAAAGAATACGATAGGGGTCTCTTTCTACTGCCACCTCCACGCCAAAACGAGTCGTCAAGAGTGATGCAATCACTATACCCAGAGTTTCGTTGGCCTTGGTCCCTAATGGAGCGTGTAGTATTAATCCCGATTCGAAGTCCTCAATGACAAAGAGATCATCAGTAGGAAGTTTCTCAAGAACGTCTTTGCTATCTCTCAAAACTTTAAACACATGTTCATGTGAATCACGAGATATTCCGTATTCTCTTGTCAACCAATTACTCGCAGTCTTTGGATCTTTATCTAAAACAGAATTACAGACTTTTGCAACCTCAGATGCGACCTCAAATGGGACTGGAATCATCTCCCCAATCCAACGAGGTGCCTCGGTGTCAGTCCCACCAGCTGGAACACACATAACCTCCCCAGTTTCATCATCTATACTGACTACGTTCCATGGTCGACCTCTTATCACAAACACTGAACCTGTATCAACACTAGAGGAAACAAAGTCCTCATCAAGTACTCCTATCGAAGTACGGGTCGTCATATCCACGGCGTTTACCTTTCGCACATCAGGAATAGTGCTCAAATGGTCATAGTAGAAGATTCTGGTTCTTGATCCCCTTTTCACTAACAAACCATCAAGTTCCACTATTCTTCTTCGAATCATGAACTCCAATAGTGCATCTAATTCTTCCAGAGTAATCTGTGAAAAGGGGTAAGCTGAACTAAGGAGCTTCAAGAGTTCATCTTTTCTAATTTCGTTTACATCAAGAAGCACGCCTGCAATTTGATGACTAAGCACATCCCACGACTTCTTAGGAATTCTTGCATCTTCTACCTTGTTCTGACGAGCACGTTTGAGGATAACTCCTGACTCGATGATATCATCTAGATTGACAGTAGCTATGATTACACCTTTAGACAACCTACCAACTCCATGACCAGATCTCCCAGTCCGTTGGAGTAGTCTAGCAACCTCCCTTGGTGACGAGTACTGTATCACTAAGTCAGCTAACCCAATATCAATTCCAAGCTCTAAACTAGAAGTGGCAATTATGGCCTTTGAAGTTCCAGCCTTGAGCCTATCTTCTGCACTGAGTCGAGCACTCTTGGACAGAGAACCATGATGGACATCGAACTCGAAAGGGGGAGAAACGACCCGCATCTTGGCTCCCAACACTTCTGAAAAGGAACGAGTATTGGTGAATACGAGAACCGATTGATGGCTCTTAATCAGGTCCACTATAGTGTCTAAACGAGCGACAGAATGTGGTGGGTAGTTTATTTTCTTTGCAAGTGCTCGGTGTTTGTCTGTTGGTTCTGGCACCTCAACTCTAAGATCCATCTTACGATTATCATACCCTGCCCAGACTGTTTTCGTAGATCGGCTTCCTCCAAGTAGGGATGCAACTTCACCAGGATTTCCAACAGTAGCTGATAATCCAATACGTTGCACTGGGGTCCCCACAAGTTGGTCGAGTCTTTCGAGACCCAAGCTAAGTTGTGTTCCTCTCTTACTGTCTGCTAAGTCATGCACTTCATCAACAATGACCGCAAATACAGTTCTAAGATGATATCTCAATCTCTTCCCTGGCAAGATTGCCTGAAGTGATTCTGGTGTGGTAATTAACAAGTTTGGAGGGTTGATTGCTTGTTTTCTTCTTGCATATTGAGTCGTATCCCCATGACGAACAGCAACACTGAGGTCTAAATGTCCGCATAATTCTTCAATTCTCTTGAACACGTCCCGATTCAGTGCTCGGAGAGGGGTGATATACAAGATATAAAATCCAAAGAGCTCTCGGGCTTTCTTCATTTCTTGTAGGCGATGAAGAAGTGGTAACAATGCAGCTTCCGTCTTACCACTTCCCGTTGGAGCTAGAAGAAGTACGTTCTCGTGCCCTCTGAAAAGCATAGGTACAGCTTTCTCCTGAATTGGAGTAAACTGAACCATGCTATTTGCCTTAAGGAAACTAGCTATCTTCTCATTGAGGGGTGCAAACGCATTCATTTGGGTGTCGTCCTATCACCCAGGTGCCGGCATTCGTTAATCAAGATGCGTATATCCGTCCTGAATGTAACTTCTGCACCTTCTAGTCTTGATTCTAATTCACTTAAAACAGACTCAAGAGAGTCAGTCTTCTTTTCAATCTCGTCAACAAGTATCTTCATTGCTTCAAGATTAGAAATGTGAGGTGCTACCTTTTCAAATACAGTTCGTAAAATCGAGTCTGTCATCGGGAGCAACATCCCGTGGTTTATTCTTCTTCTTCCTCACCATAGATCATGTAACCCATTGTAAGCAAGAGTGCAAAGATTCCCATTGCAGTAAGGAGAATGAATAGGACGGAACTGAAGGTATTAATTTCCTGCATCAGAATCGATTGCCCACGGACTGGGTCCGCTTATAACCATTGCTGAATATTAGGCGTCGTACTGCATCAAGCTTCTGCTTTTCGACCCTCATAGAATCTATCAATGAACGATCCATAGATGTCTACTGGCTCAGTCAGAGGGTTGATTTCATCAACGGTCATCTCTAGTCCACACGACCCACACTTCACTGTAGCCGTGCCACTATCTCGATAAAGCTCAATCTTGATAGCAGTATTTCCACAATCTGGACATGGATAAACATCTGGAATACGTTTCTGTGGTCGTCGACGCACTTTCTGTCTTCGTCTTCTTCCCATGAAGATTCACCCTTTGCCTATTTCACACATGTCAGAGCAACAGCCCCGAGAGAAATAGAACGGGCTCTCCGGCTCAGGTGTTAATTTAAGCGTTTTGTTGAATGACATTACAGCTCATTGCGAAGGCTTCTTATTGTTGGTTGCTCCGCCTCGACTATCAATGACAGACCTCTCAAAAAACGCTCAGTGTGTTCTCAAAATCCTTGAAAATGCCGCGTCATTGACAACTACAGAGATTTTAGAGATTGCAAGCACTGACGACTATGCCACTCTTTGTACTGATTGTGCAGGTGGTGATGCCTTCGTGGCCGATGCAAATCAGCTGGTGGAAATGGGATTAATCACAAAGAAATTCGGCAAGGGAGGATACCGGTGGCAACTGGTAAAGGATTGATTGGCATGGTAGACTGGACCAAGATTAGAAATGACTTTCCTGCCCTTGAACGTACCATTAACGGACGTCCAGTAGTGTATCTGGACAGTGCATGCATGGCTCTCAAACCTCGACAGGTCCTCAATGCTATGAACGAGTACTATGAACAATATCCTGCATGCGGTGGAAGAAGTATCCATAGGTTTGGAGAAGAGGCTTCTAATGCATATACTGCGGCCAGAGGAAAGTTTGCTAAATTCCTGAATGCTGCTAATGAAGAGGAATGTATCTGGACCCGAAATGCTACTGAGTCATTGAACATCGTTGCAAGTTCAGTTAAATTACAAGAAGGTTCCAAGATAATCACAACATCTCTCGAACATCACAGTGGCTCACTTCCCTTTGTAGAACGAGCCCGACGAGATAATCTAGTTATCGAGATAGTCAAGGCACAATCTGATGGTACTTTTGACCTTGAACAGTGGAAAGAAGCGATAGATGGCAATACAAGTCTAGTATCGATCGTTCATTCATCCAATGTGACTGGTACTATTGCTCCCATGAAGGAAATTGTGGAAATCGCGCACGACCGCGGAGCTCTAGTCATGTGTGATGATGCTCAATATGCCCCACATCATCCGCTTGATGTTCAAGAGATTGATGTTGATTTTTCAGCAATCTCAGTCCATAAGATGTGTGGACCAACTGGGATGGGTGTTTTATATGGCAAGTTAGAACATCTCGAATCCATGAACATGTGTTTCTATGGTGGAGACACTGTGAGCGATGTTCGTTATGAGAATGGTAAGATACTTCCTGAGTACCTACCTCCGCCAGAGAAGTTTGAGGCTGGATTACAGAACTATGCTGGTGCCATCGGCGCGGGTGCAGCAGCGGAATACCTTCAAGCCATTGGGATGCATGAGATCGAGAAACATGAGCGTTCGCTACTTGAAGTGGTATTGAAACGACTTAGCGATATGGAACATGTCAACATCCTTGGAACTGATGACATCAATATCAAGACCGGATTGGTCACATTCCATGTTGACACAGTTCCTTCTGCACATGATGTCGCCACCTTCCTGAACAAAGAACTCAATGTCATGGTCCGGAGTGGTTGGCACTGCGTTGGACCATTTCATTATCAGATGGGTATCGATCCAAAGAAGGGGACTGTAAGAGCCAGCTTCTATCTGTATAACAATCGTGCTGATGTGGACACTTTTCTATCTGGAATGGAAGCGCTCATCGAAGCAAGCAAGTAGGGTCTAAGAAATCGTCTTCTAACCCACTTCTTTCTGGATTTCTTCCTTCATCCGTTTGATCTCTCTCACAGGGTCTGCAAACTCAAAACCATTTGCTGAGAGGTCAAATGAATCTCGGAATTTCTTCACACGACCATTAACTGCAATATATCTTCCAACAACCTTGTCTGCATTCTCAATAAGGGGCTGTTCTCCTTTTCCAGACTTCTTAATCATTTCATCAGCTTCTTCTGCAGTCATCTGAAGCAGTTCTTCTCCAACTTTGCCAAATAGAGTGACTCTGATTGAACCTGATCCGTCATCTACAGTAATTTTGTACAACATTCTCGGTTCCGGTTTATCGATTTTTCCACAAGACTTGCAAATATATCCATCATCGGTTTCTTCTAGTTTCTTGCTACAACTTGGACATGCTTGGTATATTGGGGTCGTTGTTTGACTCAAATTTACGACAATGCCACAGATTTCTACGCTTTTGGCTTCCGTATTGTCAACAATATCCCCAATAAGAACTCTTGAGGCTTTAGTCATTGGCTCGAGAGAGACTTGTGACACGTCTAATTTCTTCAGCTTGGAACCCTTAGGATTAATGTGAATCTCTGCCTTTCGACCCACTTGGAACTCCACGCCACCTCTGAATCCCTCTTTCATATAACCATGAAGAATCTTGATGATATCGCCTTCCTTGATTTCTTTAATCGTATCAACATCGTCGTTCCAAAATGTCACCCGTGTTGCACCTGATTCATCAGCTAAGAGAACATTTCTAACTCTCCCATCCCGTCCATCCTTGGTTGTGAACGCTTTCTCGTCATAGAGCGTGACAACTTTCCCCTCAATATCGACATCCCACATGCCAGTTGCGAGATCAGACATTTCTTTCATTCCTAGTGGTTCCGAATCGCCTCCACTAGAATATGTTGTTTGTGACACGTCTAATTTCTTCAGCTTGGAACCCTTAGGATTAATGTGAATCTCTGCCTTTCGACCCACTTGGAACTCCACGCCACCTCTGAATCCCTCTTTCATATAACCATGAAGAATCTTGATGATATCGCCTTCCTTGATTTCTTTAATCGTATCAACATCGTCGTTCCAAAATGTCACCCGTGTTGCACCTGATTCATCAGCTAAGAGAACATTTCTAACTCTCCCATCCCGTCCATCCTTGGTTGTGAACGCTTTCTCGTCATAGAGCGTGACAACTTTCCCCTCAATATCGACATCCCACATGTCAGTTGCGAGATCAGACATTTCTTTCATTCCTAGTGGTTCAGAACTATGCCCGGAAGGGGCCATTTCGGCTGCGTCAATCTTCTCCTTAAGACCTCGCTCGATTGAAGCTGCACGACCAACGTGTACTTCGACCTCGGTACCATCACGATTCATTCTAGTATTTACTCCCCTGAGGTGGATGACCTCCTCTTCATCTGCATTCTCCATCTCTGTGGCTTTATCATCCCAAAAGACCAGTCTAACAGTCCCAGTTTCATCCGCTCCAACAATACTTAGAACCTTACCCTCAGAGTTGTCTTTTTGTCTGGTAAAGGTCGATAACCTAAACACTCGCTGAACCTTCACTTTCAGACTGACGTTGAAAAGACCGTCTTTGAGGTCGGAAACATTCTGTGCTCCAGTTGATGAATCAGTGAAGTCAATGTCAAGATCTTCAACCTCATAATCTTCAAGACGTCTGATTTGTCCCATCCTGCCTAGGTTCAGTTCAAACACGTCTCCAAGTCCTTTCTTTACGTAAGCTCCCCGTACTTGGATAATATCGTCAACAGAGATTTCATCCCCAGAAACAGCATTTGTTTTGTCATCCCATAGGACAACCCTGATACTTCCAGTTTCATCTGAAACCATTATGCTGGCAACCTTACCTTCTCCTCCACCATCCTTTCGAGAAAATGTCCGGACTGTACCAATGTTGATGATTTTGGCAGTGAGTGCTATACTTCTAGTGGCTTCTGTAATATCTTCAATTTTCTGACGTGCATTGGAGGATATTTGGTGAAGGTCAACCCCGAGTTCTCTAGCCACTATCATGGCCGCAGACTCGTCATTGATTACCTCTCGTCCGAGTTCTTCACGTTTCTCTTCAATCATCGTCAGTATGTCTTTACGTTCATAGTCGGACCTGTGTTTCAGAATCAGTTCAATAGTTTCCTCAAGAGTGAGCAAGTAGGTCACCTTCCATTGTCTATATGGTGGCTTAAGCTGTTTTATGGTCATGTCCAGATGCTTTAAAGTAATATCCTCAAGAAGAACGAGCTTGCGGAATTTCTAGGTTCACCAAGCGAAACATAGAATACACCATCACGATAGAAACAGGTTGACTATTTGTGACCGAACCCGAACTGAGTCTTCCCGAACATAGTATCTTCTACGAGCAATATTTCAGCATGCTAAACGAGGAAATACACACACTCTATGCCATTGCAGAAACTGCTCGACTACAAGGATTTGACCCAACTACCAGGGTCGAAATACCTCCTGCCCATGATGTAGCTGCACGTGTTGAAGCCACTCTTGAGGGTCCTGTAGGAGTCGCAAAGAGAATACGTGAACTACAAGAGAATAAATCTCGTGAAGAAGTTGCTTTTGCTGTGGCTAAAGAGATTGCAGAGGGAAAACTTGGTGGAATTGAAGACGCTGAGAAAGCTGCTGACAAGGCGGTCCGGGTAGCTCTCTCTATTCTTACAGAAAGTATCACAGCAGCCCCCTTAGAAGGAATCTCAAAGGTCCTCATCAGAGGATCTGGCGATGATCAATATCTGGCATTATACCTTGCTGGACCAATACGTGCTGCTGGTGGAACTGAGGCTGCGATGACTGTCCTAGTAGCTGATTATGTACGTCAAGTTCTGGGTCTACCTGCATTCAAGGCAACAGAGGAAGAAACCGAACGTGCTCTAGAAGAAGTCGAGCTTTACGCTCGTTCTGTTCACCTTCAATACCCAGTTCATCCTGATTTAGTACGATTTGCTGCATCGCGATTGCCAATAATGTTGACAGGTGAACCAACTGAAGAGTTTGAGGTGTCAGGGAGCCGTGATCTGAAACGCATTGAAACGAATAGAGTTCGCGGAGGAGCTGTTCTAGTCCTCAATGATGGTATCGTTGGAAGAGCTGTGAAGCTGGCAAAGATTGTGAGCGGCATCAAGATTAGTGGTTGGGAGTGGCTTGATGAACTCGCTTCAAGAATGTCAAAGGTAGCATCAAGTACGGAGGAAGACACGTTAGACAAAAAACTTGAGCCAAAATCTGATTACTTAGCTGATGTCATAGGTGGACGACCCGTATTCTCACACCCCTCGCGCATAGGTGGATTCAGACTAAGATATGGCAGGTCTCGAAACACTGGTCTTGCTGGAGTTGGAGTTCATCCAGCTACCATGTACATTGTGGAAGAGTTTCTAGCAACTGGCACTCACATCCGTACTGAGCGACCTGGAAAGGGCTCAATAGTCGCACCTGTTGATTCTATTGAGGGGCCAATAGTCCTCTTGAAGGATGGTTCTGTACTACAAGTGAAAAATACTGATGAAGCCAGAATGTTAGAGGGTAAGGTCGAGCAGATTCTGTACCTTGGTGATATTCTAGTTGCTTTAGGTGAGTTTCTCGAAAACAACCATCCACTTGTACCATCAGGTTACTGTGAAGAATGGTGGTCGCATGACCTTGACCATGCTGTTTCCAAAATCACATTGCCTGAGTTAAGTAAACATCTATCAAAATCTGATATGACCCCAGAAGTTGTTAACAAGTTGATTGATTTGCCACTCATCCAGATTCCGAGTGCATCTCAAGCAGTGCTTCTATCCAAGAAGCTCAAGATTCCTCTTCATCCATCCTATCTATATCGTTGGATGGCAGTCAATCCTGAAGAAGCAGTCAATTTGAGAAAGTGGCTTCTCATAAAACACAGTATCAAAGATTCCAGCATGATTCTACCCTTTAATTCCGAGTACAAGAGATTATTGGAGAAAGTAGCGATACCCCACACGCTATCATACAACAAAAAGAAGATCCACCTTAGCGATGATTCTGTGTCTATTCTTGCTCAGCTTGGCAAGAAGGATGCTACCCCGAAAGGCAAGACAACACTTGCCCTAATGAACTCAGTTGCATCTGTGAAATTGATGGACAAAGTTGGGTTTTCCATTGGCGCAAGGATGGGTCGCCCGGAGAAGGCTCAAGAACGTAGGATGAGACCACCAGTTCAAGCACTATTCCCCGTTGGTCGAGCAAAAGGAACTGAACGTCGAATAGAAGAGGTAGCGAATAGTGTAGAACACATTTCGACACTAGATTCATTCGAAGAGGATATGATTGGACTTGAGATTCCTGATACGAGCGGTGTTACGCTCGAAATGGTTTCTCGAGTGTGTCCAAGTTGTTCATCAGAGACATTTGAGTCGAGATGTTCACAATGTGGTGTACATACTGATGTTCAGCCATGGTGTTCTCATGAGAACTGCGGAAGAGCAGTCGATCCCAACACTGGAATGTGTCAGTACAGTCACGATGTGAATCTCATACGTGTGACGAAAAAAGTATCCGTCGATATAACAGGATTGCTCAATCGTGTTAAGACTGAGGTCGGCGAGTTTGAGGCACATGGTGTCCGTGGTGTTCTAGGTCTTACTAGTGACTACAAGATTCCTGAGTATCTTGGAAAGGGCATTCTGCGAGCTAAACATGATGTGTACTGTTATCGCGATGGGACCGCCCGTTTTGATGCCACCGATGCTCCGTTGACGCATTTCACACCAAGAGAGATAGGGACTCCTATCAGTCGGCTGCATGAATTGGGATACGTCACAGATCAAGATGGAGAACCTCTAATTTCAGATAACCAAATAGTAGAGCTCAGAGTTCAGGATATTGTTGTATCTGAGAACGGTGCTATGTACATGGTAAGAGTTGGAAGGTTCATAGACGACTGTCTAGAGAAAATATACGGTTTGGACCGGTATTATCGATTTGCGGCTCAAGAGGATGTCATTGGTCATCTTGTTATTGGTCTTGCACCTCACACATCAGCTGGAATAATTGGTCGTATAATCGGATTCACTAATGCCAGTGTCTGCTATGCTCATCCATATTGGCATGCCGCTAAGAGAAGGAATTGTGATGGTGATGAGGACGCGTTCATATTAGTCCTCGATGCACTCCTCAACTTTTCGAAAAAATATCTTCCCGCTGGAAGAGGCGGCCTGATGGATGCACCTCTAGTTCTTTCAGTCATTCTCAATCCAACTGAGGTGGACGATGAGAGTCATAACATGGAAGTCTGTAGACGATACCCTGCTGAGTTTTACGATATGGTTGCTGAGGCAAAACATCCCAAAGAAGTAGAAGACCTTGTTGACATAATAGCATCACGGCTGAATTCTGCTGCACAATACGAAGGATTTGGATTCACACATAGTACAACATCATTTGACAGTGGTCCAAAGAATAGTAGATACAAGATATTGGGTAGCATGGATGAGAAATTGAGTGCTCAACTGAGACTTGCCGCCTTAATATCAGCAGTTGACGCAAAAGATGTTGCTGAACGTGTTCTCTCACATCACTTCTTCCGTGATATTCGTGGTAATCTGAGAGCGTATTCTACACAGAAGATACAATGCCAAAAGTGTCGAAGAATCTATAGACGGATTCCTCTGTCGGGTAATTGTATCTGTGGAAATAAAGTTTCATTAACAGTCAGACAAAAGAACATCTCTAAGTATCTAGAAGTAACAAGAAAGATAATTGAAGATCATGGTCTAGATCAGTATCTACAAGAAAGATTGAAGCTTATTACAGCCTCTCTACACTCATTGTTCGTTTCAGAGCAGACCTCAATAACTGATTTCTTCGAACCCTAGTCTGTGCTTAAAGATTTTAGAGCCAGATGCAATAGGTCTCGGTCCTCAATCATGCCAATGAGGCTTCCAGTGACTGATAATACAGGCGCTTGATCAATATCCTCATTGCGAAGAGTTCTGACACATTCAGCTATAGTGGTAATCTCACTGAAATTAATGATGTTCTTAGTCATCACATTCTCTACTGCAGTGCTCGGTAGTCGAAGGAGTTTCTTGGTCACGACAAGGAAATCTTTCGAAGTCCATCCCCAGTCAACTGCAGTATCAGTACCACTAAAGGTCTGTGAAACGTTGTCTTCAATTGTAACCTCAGAGAGGCGGATGTAATCACTCACGGTGATCATACCTGTTACACCTCCTCCCTCACCAAGTATAACAAGACCGTTCTTACCAGCCATCTCCATCATCATATATGAGAGTGGAAGTGGAGTTTTTTCCCAAACAGCATATATTTTTCGTGTGATAAATTCGGCAAGTTCCATTGTACCGTATTTCTTGTCATTCTCAAGAGTGGCTCCAAGGATATCAGGGACTGAAACTAATCCAACTAGTTCGTCCCTCTCAACAACAGGAAGTCTTCTGAAATTCTTCTCAATCATTAATTTGAGAGCCGTTTTGATATCAGTCCTTGGAGAAACGGTCTGCGGGTCCCTTACCATGAGCATAGCTAGCTGATTCTCATCAACCTTGCGAAGAAGATCGGTTCTAGTGACTATTCCAACAAGTGATTTGGTTCCCTTTGTCACAACTGGAACACCATTGATTTGCCTTTCAGCCATCAGCTGAAGAACATCTTCTCTGGTTCCTGGCACAGAAACGTACACTACGTCCGACTTCATGCAATCCTTGACCATCACTGTTAGAACTACTCCGGTTTATAGAAACTTTACACTCATCAAATCACATGGTCATTGAAGCAGTCCAGTGGAATTGATTGAGGTGGCATAGTGTCTTTTTAGTCACCTTTTATGGTTTTCCTTGAATCCAATCTACCATGGATTCTTTTTCAGGCCCAATAGGTAACCTAGCGCATTGCTGAGCCAGTGAATTCCCAATGTAGTTAGTATCAAGATTATCACAAAGATAGGACTTGGGACCATGATTGGGAATGCAAAGATCAATGCCATGATTATAAATCCTATCTGGTCAAGAAATGGTGACGGGTCACCACTCTTTACACTGACTCTTCTCTTAATGAATGAACCAACCACATCTCCCATCAGAGCTCCCACTGACAAAAGAAACGCTACTGGGATACTAATACTGAGGACATAGTCCATCTCTGGTGTAATAGTGACGAACTGCGCAAGAATTGGTCTTAGAAAAGGAGCCGCAAGAAACTGTCCGACACCAGTGAGTGTACCAAAAAGCACTCCTACAATGAATCCTCGTATTGTCTTACCATTGCCCAATATACGACGACCATCACGAAAATACCTACCCCCATCGATAGGTCTTCCTCCACCTCCTAACACAGGAGTGGCGTTAGCAATCCATGCAGCTAAACCAAGCCAGATTGATAGCTCGAAGATGGCTAATTCCTCGTACATCAGGTAATACTCCATGTCTGCCGTCTAATTATCCAATTTCACTCTTTCTCATTGGCCTTTCAGATGAGAAACCACTCTCAACGAGATAAAGTAGTCCATCAGAGAATTCTCCTTCAGGTACAACTCGTTTGATGGCTCTCTCCCCCGTTCCTTGTGCAACACGCAATTTGATCGTATAATCTGACCAATAATCCAAGATATTCTTAGCAACCGGCTCGAAGTCATCAACACCTTTCATTTGTGATCTAACCTGATTCAAAACCAGTACTGCAATTTCATGGTTTCTTGCAAGCCCTTTCAAGACTCCAGCTTGTCGATTCAGTTCACGATGTTTAGCATAGTTAGTCTTCTTGTCCTCTAACTCCAGTCTGTAGTATCTAGTCAAAGTATCAACTATGACGAGTTTTGTATTCTCTCGCAGGTATAATTCTAGGTCGTCAATCAAGGCACCCTGTTCATTGAAACCCTTTGGAGCTAGAATCTTCACCATGTTCTCGACATCGCCATATGACCGAGTTGTCATTTGTTCAAGTCGTCGTACAGGTGCTGTACTTTCAGAGTTCACATAGATGGTTCCCATATTGAGTCTATACGCATTTGTCACGAACTGTAGCGCAAGAGTGGTTTTTCCAGCAGCCGCTTCCCCATAGACATGTGTGAATAAACCTGTGTTGAGTCCGCCATTAAGAATGCGATCAAGTAACGATACCCCAGACGGAAGAATCAAATTCAATCTCACTGCTTTTTTGTCGTCACTCTCGAGTGATAAGCATATCTAGAAGGATCGATATCATGTTTAGGTGGCAGGTTGCAATTGCCACAGAGAATCCCCGGGTGCTCTATCTTGTCATCGAGCTCTTGAAGAAACTCGACCTCAAGTTTGTAGTTTGCTCACCAGGCGACTCTCGGTGTGAGGACGCTAAAGTAGTCATAACAACAATTGAGGACTCCAATAACCATGATGCTATCGTAATTGTCGATGAGGAGTTGGATCCAGATTTCACATCAATTGAGATTATGTCCAAACTGAACGACATTCATAGTCCATCTTTTGCAGTGATTGGAATTGACCCTGGAATGCGATTTGGAGTGGCTTTAGTCATCGATGGTGTTGTGACTTTCAAAGATTCACTCTCATCTCCTGGAGATGCCGCTCGGCTTTCAGCGCGTCTAGAATCCTATGTTACACATCTTTTTCCGTATTGCAAAACGATTGCACGTGCAGGAACAGGATCAAAATTGTATTCAACACTATACCTCCGAAACATGAACCATCAATTTCCAGGTCTAAATGTCGAACTCGTGAACGAACATCGCACAACGCTTTCAGGAGGAGTCACCTCAGACCAAACATCAGCTATACTCATAGCTGGAAGACTTGGACGTCCCCAAACAGAGAATGACAGAGTCCTTGAACCAAAAGAGGGGTATATCAGATCTCTGAAATTACTCGTTCAACGTTTCACTCGGGGTAAAAGAGACATATCAAAAGACGAAGCCCGTGCTATCTTGCTTGGTGAAACATCACTTGATAGTATATTAACTAGTGAATACTAGACAACGAAGAAACTCTCAACTTGATGAGAAGTTACTTCTGGATCGTCCGGAATTACATGTGTGACATCAGTTAACCAAGATGGAATGAATCTGCTAAGGTAAGGTGTACCAAACCGCTGGTCAAGCAGCACGATCACTCCCCTATCATCTAATCGTCTCACCGGCCTACCAGCCGCTTGAATGGCACGAGTCACTGCTGGAAGTACATATGCATAATCTCTACCTTTTTGATTGAATCTCGAATCATAGTAGCTGATTTGAGCCTCCATTCTTGGTGTAGGTTTAGCATACGGAACCCCTACAACTACCACACTCTCCATGGTTGTGCCTGGAAAATCTCCCCCCTCAGAGTTACGACCGCCTTGGACGCCAAGAAGCACCGCTCCACCACGGTCTCCCTGTTTTTTGAAGTCTTCAATCAATTTGTCATTCTCAACACCCTTCATTCCTGACTTTTCCACGAAGAGTTGACGCCGGAGACGTTTCTGGAGACCCGCATCAATGAGTGATTTACCCACGGAGTAGCTTGAGGTGAAGATACCCGTATTGCTTGGGGTGAAATCTGCGACAACCACACAATGATCCACCATCCTCTCAAAAGTTGATTTGCTTCGATTCTGAAATGATGTATCTAAACCACTTACAATCAGACCAAGTCTATTCCTTCTCGCGAAAGGACTCTGAAATGTCGCTTTGACTGCGTCTGGCCCGAAACCCAGCATCTCTGCATATGCATCCAATGGTGACATTGTACCAGAGATTGCTATTGAGCTATGCACCATGCTCAAAACGTTCTTTGTGACCGCTGTCGGATCTAATGCAACAAGGTCCAATGAAACTCTCCTACTCTCTCCATACCCCATACTGGACGCTATTAGGAAAGTGTAGTCTTTCCTCTCTGCACATCTTAACCATTTGATCAGGAACTCACTTACTCTATGAATCGAAGAACGTGGGAATTTACCTGCCTTCAAAAGCCCTCGTCGTATTTTGGTTCCTTGTTCTTTCATATGTGCAAGTATCTGCGGTTGATGTTCTAATTGAGCTATCTTAATCGTAGACTCGACTATCTTGCGGGGATCCACTGGTCTTTCTTCAAGCTGTTTCATATCTGAAGTGAGTTCCAAGATTGTTTTTGCTAGTGCACGACTGAAATCCTTGGAGGGTTCATCGTTGTAGGTTGTAGCCTCACGTAGTGCCTGTCTTATTGTTCCAATTGTCAATGAGTCACTAGCTGAGTCTAAGGCTGTGGCTGGTACGTTGTGAGCTTCATCCTGTACAAGTACCATCTTTGACGGAGGTGTGTCAAGGTCGGGGATAAACACCTCAAGTATCCAAGGATCAAAGACGTAGAGATATGAAAGTGCCACCACATCAACAACTTTGGCAAGACGTTTTGTAAGTTCATATGGACATAATGACCTACTACTGGCAATCTTTGCAATCTCCGGGGCTGTAAGTACCTTCTTTGGCATGTCTTCCAGAAGTTCTTCAGGATTTCCTGCGCGACGAAGATTTTCGTAGTATGAACATCTTCCAGTTGCTTTCAGCTGTCCACAGACCTCTGAAATCGGGGCAACAAAATCGGAGTTCTCAAGTACAAAAGAGTTCAAACACATATGTCGACGCCCCCGGAAAGAAACACCAGACACGTCTTTTTTGCTTGATATCTCCTCAAGCTCTTCCATGACACGGTCGAGTTGTCTGTGAGTACGCGCGCAATACAGAATTTTTCCGTTCTTCTCCTTTATCCAAGGTAACACGCTACTTAGCGTTACACAGGTTTTCCCAAAACCATTTGGTGCTTCTGAACAAATGTGGATTCCGGCCTTGACTGACTCCTCTATTTTTTTCATCATGCCCTCTTGACCATCGCGTGTTTCGGGATACGGAAAAAAGTCCGTATAGCTCGAGGATTCTCCAGTCATCAAAGCTCTGCCCCTTTGCCATTTGACACCTTGATAACCCTGTTGCTTCCAAATCGCATTTGCGCTACTGATTTATCCTACCTCTTCATTCAGATATTTGATCAGTTATGGAGTTCGATGACATATCCGAGTTTTCATCAGAAACCTCTGTAGGAACAATCAAGATACGCATTATGACCTTGACAAATGGCATTCTAGTCCTAATATCAGACTCGAATAAGTTCAGACTTGGTCTGTCTGCCATGGCAATTCCTGCTGGACAAGGTCGTTCTGAACCCACCTCAGTTGGATTCTTCACCAATGAGATTGATAGTACACTAGTACGAACACTCGCCGAAAGGTTGGCTTTATGGACTAATCAGACCTGCATGCTTGTTGTCGGAATGAGTTCACTAACTCGGGAACGAATGTTGGAACTTATGTCGGTGTTGAGAGACCATCTCCTGACCTAATCTGTTCAGCCACATCAAGCACCCAACGCCCTGTCTCATCTATCTGACAGAGTTTCTCGATATATTCATCCCAGCTCAATTCACTTGCCTTTCTCCAAAGCTCATATGATGATTGTAGACCGTCTAGTGCCTCTTTATGATAACGACAGAAGTCACTCTTATTCCATGCAACACGACCACAAATTGTACAGAAACTCACTTTTTATTCTCCTTCTGCGGTTTTTCTGTTCGCTTTTTCCGTTGCTCTTCAAGGGCTTTGAGTTCGTCCTTTCTCCCAGGACATTCTGTCCAATTGATACATGTTTCCCACTTTCTACGACCTGATACCACTTGAAACATCTGATATCCACAATGAGGACACGTCATGTCTAAAGGTGATAAATCTCCTTTTTGTGGGAGGGGAAATGTCTGGTCACATTTACTCTTACTGTAGTTGGAACATCCTACAAACCTCTTCCCTGTCTTAGAGGATCTTATCACACGAAGTGTACCCTCTCTACATTTTGGACATTCACCGAGTTCTTCTTTGGATTTCCAATATCTCTGCAAGCCTGTGACGAGCTCGTTTCCAATTTTTCCCTCCTGCAACTTGAAATTCTCAAGTAGTTCTAGGAGGTCACCTTTTGCTCTTGATAACACATCTACTCTGTTCGTTCTTTCTTGTAAGATATCATTCATTTCTTTTTCCAGATGTCGTGTTAGTTCTGGGGAGAGTATATCTGGCATGTATTTCTCCAGAGTTTCAAAGAGGGCATATCCCAGAGTAGAGAGTTCAAATTTGTCATTGAGTGTGTAACCTCGGGATTTGATAGAGTCAACAATTCTTGCTCTTGTTGCTTTTGTACCCAGATTCTCACGCTCCAGTAATTTCAACAGACTAGATGGATTGAAGCGTGAAGGAGGTTGAGTGTAACGCTCTTCATCATTGACAGGACTCAATAGAAATGAATCACCTTCAGAAATATCAGGAAGTTCTTTCTCGTTTGTTTTAGTATAAGGCCCGTAGAATTCCATCCACCCATGTTTCAGTATCCTGAGACCTCTCAAATACAAAAGATAGTCTTCATGTTTAATGTCCGCACGAAGATGTTCTTTCACTGCGGACTCACCAAAAAGGGACAGAAATCTTCTGACTATGAGGTCATATAATTTCTTCTCAGTGGGCGTGAGTTGTTTTGTTGGCTTGGACCCGGTTGGATGTATTGCTGGATGTGCAGGATCACTCTTCTTCCCTTGGACTGGGATGAGATTGCCTGCTTGCACGACTTGCTTCACCATTGAACTGTAGTTCTTCATCTTTCCAAGCCCTTTGAGAATTTCCTTCAGGTCCAAGGTCTGTGGTAGTTTCTCACTACTTGTTCTAGGATACGAGATGATGGCATCAAGATAGAGAGATTGTGCAACGGCAAGTGTTCTGCTTGGCTTGAAGCCGAAGTGTCGATAAGCTTCAGACTGGAGGGTACTAAGATTGAATGGGGGATGTGGTTGCTGTGCAGTGGTCCTGCTGTTTATCGAATCCACATGAGCAGTCTTTCCATCCAAGTCTTTCACAATATTCTCTGCATCATTCTTAGTATCAATACGTTTCTTAGAATACTCTAATTCAATCTCCATGTCATTGTGTACAGTCTTCGCCTGAATTATCCAAAATGGATACGGTACAAAGAGATTGACCTCTTGCTCCCTCTCTGCTATATATGAAAGAGTTGGCCCCTGAACCCTACCGGTAGATACAATCTTGAACCACCCAGCTGTGTTCTTCACAGCGAGTGTTAATACTCTAGTGAGGTTAATACCATACAACCAATCAATCTCATGTCTCACCTGACCGGCCTCAATCATTGGAAAATCAAGAGTGCCTGACATATTGTCAAAGGCATTTTGTATCTCCGAGTCGGTGAGAGTACTGAAGAGCATCCTACGAGCTACCATTGGATCCGCCTTACAGGCATATTTCAAAGTAAGATATCCAATCAGACTCCCCTCAATGTCATGGTCGGTTGCAACAACAAAGGTGTCGACATCTTTCGCCAATCTCTTGATCAGATTGATGATGGGTTTCGTTTGAGTGGCTTTTTTTTCAACTTCATACTTCGGGACCCATGAGGTTTCCATCCTGGGGTAGGTCCACCCCTTCACGGTCTGTTTTAGTTCGAATAGGTGTCCAAGTGCATATACCACGATGAGTTCATCAGTTCCTCTCTTGCAGTCATAATATGAGGCACCGCGTTTTTTGACCTCCATGGGTGTTTTATTGTCATCTAGAGCATGAGCGATGCGTTTTGCTGCAGTAGGTTTCTCTGTGATTACCATCACTCTGGACATCTCTACATACCTCTCTTCTCAATCACTACCACCAAAGATTACACATTCAAATAGCCGTTGTGGCACGGCTCACCAAATCAAGCTAGTACAACATTGCACATCACGTAAGTCTTAAAAGCAGACACAAAATGGGACCGCTCGAGGTAAGATATGTGAAGCCTTGGTGGCCCAATCTCATAGTAAAGCCAAGAGTGCGACTCACTAGGCCCAGTTTTGGAATGCCTACTCGCCCTCCGGATACAGTCATATTTGGGATAATGTTCGGTGCTGTACTGTTCGTTCTCGGTGGCAATATCTATACCTTAGTCCGATCTCCTCCTGCTGTTGCAGGAAGCCAAAGTGGTGCACCAATTCTAATTGCTCCTGGAATTGACCAACAACTAGGAATGGAAGGAATTGTTGCTTCATTCATTATTCTTGTAGGCGTGGCTGGCCTCGGGCTAATATACTATGGTTCAAAGTACGTCTTCCAACCCGGCTATGCAACCAGACTTATGATACTTGGAATGATAATGGCAGGCGTAGCTTTCCTAATCTTCAGTTATCTGTGGAATATCAAGACGGGTTTCCTATAGACTCACCTATTCTAACATAGAATGCACGGAAAACCAGTCTATTTTAGGAATAGATGATCTACTCCAGTAGTTTCCATGAGACTAGAGATTAGCTCTTCAGCAATTTCTAGTTTTATCCTCTTTCTCTCATCTGCAGGAAAGTGACTATCATGTCCCGGTTTAGACCATTTACCAACTATTGCACCAAAATCCATGCCTGCTAGGATGATTTTTTTTGGTGAATACTCACTGACTACATGACACGCCCTATCTCCATCCGTGAATCCCCCCCACAAGAATGCCCTGTCAGTTGGTTCAACTTGTGTGCTTCCCAAAATATCTCCTAACTTGGGGACAATCGATTTCACACGATTCATATTGTCTCCGTGGGCATGTACAATGAAAAGAGCGCCATTGTCCTTTGCTTCCATAAGATGCTCAGTGTTACCGTCTAAATCGGTCACGATTACATCACAACGTAGACCAAGTTCAAGAATGACAGAGATTGCACCATCAGCCACAACGATTACAGATTCTGTGGGATAATCTGTTTTCAAGAGAGATTCCATATGTTGCTTCAACGATGGTCCTGCACCGCACACAATTACATGATTCCCTGATATAGAATCAGACAATCGTTTCAGGAGAGGGCTAGGATCAATTGGGTCAAGCATTGATGTGAGAAGGTCTGTAGATTCTCTGTCTGCATCAGAATCTAGGTCTAACCTTTGCACTATGTCCAAGTAAATTGGGTACCAATCAACCCATTTCATAATCTCTCACCAAAGTAATTCTTAATGTCATTGTGGCTTTCGTAAGGCTTCTCCCATTTGTATAGCTACCTTTGTTTCTCTTACATCATGAGTTCGAATAACACTAACTCCCTTCATCACTGCAACAGTGGTTGCCATCATTGAACCATTCAATCGATCATATGGATCTGGGTGGTCAAGTATATGACCAATGAATTTTTTCCTTGACACACCCACAAGAAGCGGATGAGTAAGTTTCACGAAACGATTCAACTCTTGAAGGATTATCACGTCCACCTCTGGAGGTTTACCGAAACCAATTCCAGGATCTAGAATTATCTTTCCCGATTTAATTCCTGCTTTTCTCGCGATGTCAAGACTATCTTCCAACGAGTTCAACGAAGTCTGAATACTTGCACATGGCGTACCACAATTAGCCATCAGAACAATGGGAACACCCCTATCTGCTACTAGACTTGCCATCTTGGAATCTGCATGCAGTCCTGAAATATCATTAACCATTGACACACCCAAGTCCAATGCAGTCTCTGCAACTCTCGATGATGTTGTATCAATTGAAAGTGGAGGATATGCTGTTATCTTTACGGAGTCGAGTGCTTGAGATACTCTCTTGATCTCCTCTTCAACAGAAATATCTGATGTACCATAGACATTCCTTGGAGCAGTGGATGCACCACCAATGTCAATAATATCAGCACCCTCTTTCAAGGTAGTTTCAATCATTGCCTGAAACTTGTCAATGCTATCAGCAACAGCTCCCTTATAGAACGATTCTGGTGATAGATTAATCACGCTCATCAATCGAACAGGCTCGGTTGGTCCGACAAGTAGTCCACCTATATTGACTTTCAAGAAATCCCTCAAGCGATGATACCTCTAACTGCACAGGTCGATAGAAGGAAATAAAATGGTAGCTGAATCCGCTACGGCACCTATAGAAGTAATAATTCGGTGAATTGACATGAATGATACACTGAAGCGGACTCATCTTTATGACTGGCATGCGAAACATGGCGATGTGATTCCTTTCGCAGGATGGGAAATGCCCGTTCGATATACTGACATTCGTGAGGAACACATGAGTGTAAGAAACAGTGTTGGATTGTTTGATACGAGTCATATGTCTCGTTTTCTTGTCAAGGGACAAGAAGCACAAATGTTTCTCCAGACACTAACATCAAACAACGTCAGTACGTTGAAAGTAAATGGAGGTCAGTACACCATCTGCCTTAATGAGCGCGGTGGGACTCATGATGATTTGATGCTCTACAGGGTGGCAGAGGATGAATACATCTGGATTACAAATGCATCAAATGGACCCAAGATCCATAATCATCTGTTGAAACACTCACCAAACTTCGAAGTTGATGTGATTGACAAATCTAGAGAGATTGTCATGATTGCTGTTCAGGGCCCCAAGGCTCTTCACCTCATTAATAAAATTACAGACAGGGCTATCAGTGATTATGGTCGATTTTCTTGCTACAGGCTCAAACTTGCTGGATATGACTGCTATCTCTGTAGGACCGGCTACACAGGTGAAGATGGAGTAGAGATTCTTGTCTTAGATACCCCATTCAACGATGAAGGTAAACAAAAGGCAATTTCATTCTGGGAGGAACTCTTGAGAGAGGGCGAGGAGTTCGGAGTAAAACCTTGTGGACTTGGATCAAGAGACTCAACTAGACTTGAGGCTGGATTGGTCCTTTATGGTCATGAACTGGACGAGGAAACTTCTCCAATTGAAGCACGGATTCCATATGCAGTGAAATTCAAGGTTGAACCACATTACATCGGATATGACGTTGTAAAGCACCATAAGAAAGAGGGTGGAATCAGAAAGACACGCATTGGGTTAGTTATGATTGATCGCGGAATTCCGAGGGAACATTATCCAGTTCTTTTCAACAACAAAGTTATTGGAAAAGTCAGCAGCGGAGGATTATCACCAATACTGAGCAAGGGAATTGCTCTTGCTTATGTTAAACCTGATTCAGTCATAATAGGTGACACTGTGGAGATTGATATCAAAGGACGTATGAGAAAAGCAGGGGTTACAAAGTGGCCATTCTATGACCCTGAGGTCTATGGAGGGTCTAGGACTCAATAACCAAACTGATTTAAACCGAACTAGCTCATCGCACTCGTAGGTGGACCAAATGAGCGACACCGAGGTTAAGGATGACAGACAATACAGCAAGGATCACGAGTGGATTAAAGTCGAGGGCGACCTAGTCGTCGTCGGCATAACAGACTTTGCTCAAAACTCGCTCCATGAGATTACGTTTGTAGAAATCTCAGAAGTTGGTACTTCTTTGGAAGCCAATGGCGAGTGTGGGTTAGTCGAGTCCATGAAGGCATCATCAGACATCTTTTCACCTGTGGGTGGTGAGATTGTCGAAGTGAATAGTGAACTGGAAGATGCTCCAGAGATAGTCAACGAAGATCCATACGGCAAGGGCTGGATGTTCAAGCTCAAACCATCAAACCTTGATGCCGATCTTGCGGGTCTTATGAATGCTGCAGCATACAAAGAATTCATTGAGTCTCTTTGAACTCCATAGAATCAATGAAAGAGTGATGGAGAAGGGGCTGCGACCCCCTCCATGCCTCTATTCTCGCATCTAGACGTGTTTTTCAGTATAGGACGAGTTTACAATTAACAGCAACCTTTTTAGCGAATCACAAAATCGCTGCCGATAGTTCGAAACAGCTTGGAGACGATACCCTAAATGTCATTTGGCAAGTTCAAAAGGTCGACTGGAAGATTCCTACGGAAAGTATTCCATAAGCCAAAGTCAAAGATTTCACGCGGTTCTATCATGCTTGTTGTGACACTTCTTATAATATTCACAGCAGCGCTCTTGCTCCGTGTTGAGCCCCTAATTAATGCTCAGCCAATCGTTCGTGCTTTCGACCCTTGGTTCCAGCTAAAAGTGACGGATTATGTCACCGAGAATGGATTCAGTGCTTTCTTCACATGGTATGATGAAACTACCTGGGTTCCATTCGGTCGTGATATGGCTATTACAAGCTATGTTGGAGTTCCATTCACAAGTGCATTCTTCTACTTCCTGTTAAACGGGATTGGAATCCAAGTTGATGTGCTCACAGTATCTCTACTCTTGCCAGCTTTCATGGGTGCTCTAACTTCAGTTGTTGCCTTCTTCCTTGGAAGAGAGCTCTCAAACAACACAGTCGGACTTTTCGCTGGAATATTCACTGCATTCATTCCAGCGTTTATAACTCGAACAGCTGCAGGCTTTTATGATAATGAGTGCATAGGAGTTTTCGCGATCGTACTCGCCACATTTCTATTCATACGTGGACTGAAGCGAGGTTCAATCTCCGCGTCTATTGGTGCTGGTCTTGCACTTGGATATCTGCAAATGTCTTGGGGCGCTTCAGGATTCATGCTGGGTCTCCTTGCATTATACGCCTTCATCATGCTAGTGATGGGACGATACAGCCGACGTCTCTTGACCTCATACCTGTTGACCATATCACTAGGCATTTTCGTCGGAGCCCTCATTCCACGAAATGGTTTTGGCAATCTTACTGACTTCACCACTATTGCTCCTATTGGTATTGGTGGGCTATTGGTACTATATGAGATTTGGTTAAGGATTGGAGGATATCGCGAAACAACAGCGACAGCATTGGCTCCACACATCAAGCCAATACTTACTGGGTTGATCGTTCCCTTTGTTGGTATCGGTGCTTACCTATTGTATAGTAGTGGAACAGAGCTTGAAATCAGTCCATACAACACAAATCCTGTGATCCAGCTTGGGTCCAAGTTTCTTACAGTAATCAACCCATTTGTGCGTCTTGACCAGAGGATTCTTGCATCAGTCGCTGAGCATCTGCCCAGCCCATGGGGAAGTTTCTACAACATTCTCTTAATCCTGATATTCTTCTTCCCACTTGGAATGTATTTCCTGTTCAAGAGAGGTCGTGACGAAGACTGGCTGATGCTTGTTTATGGTCTGACCTCAGTGTATTTCGCAGGTAGCATGATTCGTCTGAATTTGATTCTGGCTCCTGGAGTTGCAATCTTAGCTGCCGTGGCTGCATACAACATCTTGGCACCATTTGCGAAAGTTGTCACGCAAAAATCAGTATTCGAAAGACGAAGGTTCAGGATGAGCTCATCGCTGACGTCAGAACATGCCCTGATGGCATTTGCATTTGTTGGACTGCTCCTTTCAGTCAACATCATACTTGGGGTCCAATATGTAGAGAATCAGGTTGGAAACCCAGAATTTGCACAAGCCGATCTTTCAGATGTTAATCAAGCCACTGATTGGCAGACTGCAATGACCTATGTTCGTAATGTGCTACCAGATGATGCTGTGATAGCCAGCTGGTGGGACTATGGATATTGGATAAACGGTGCGTCCGATAAAAACACGATAGTGGATAATGCGACGTTCAACAGTACGCAAATTGCCAAGATGGGGTATGCGCTCATGTCGCTCAATCTCACGGAGTCTCTTAGGACTTTCAAGGATTGGAATACGACACATGTGCTCGTATACTTCGGACACCGGTTCTCTGGATTCGGTGGCGATGAAGGTAAGTGGCCCTGGATGGTCAGAATCGCTGAGGACAGGTTTGGTAAGGACTACATTGACGATGCAACCTACCTTGGTACTAACGACCAGACCCAGGAAGCCTTCTATCAGTCCACACTGTTCAAACTATTAGTGTACGGAGAGCCAAGAGACCAACAGGAGGCCGGTATATTGGGTCTTTCAGAGGCTCGAATGACCATTGATGATTTTCTGTGGCGTGATACTGAATGGATTTCGCACATGCCTGTTTCCCTTTACGGAGCCTTCTCAGGACCCTACTACAGCTCGGGCTACGGAACGGTCAAAATCTATGAGATTGACTATACCATGTATGACCAATGGTTGAATAGCACAAAATCCGATTGGACTCTTGGCCTTTCAAGTGGTAATTTGGACATCAATATTGATGGCGATCTTACAGGGTCTGAATCAACCTTCCCAAGCTATTCCGTATCGTTTGGTGGAGGCTACCAAGCCGAAGTCTATACACAGTCCAACTCTACACACATGTATTATGGAATCCAAATGGACAACTACACGATTGGTGATGATGCATTTGGTCTTCAGATTGCACCATTAGACTCACCACTCAGCTCTGACCTTCGAATTGTGAACTACAATGGTCAGGACTTCGATGGACATATTCGATACGATGGCACTTGGGCTGAAGATTCCACTGGAACTGACTCATCTGAGTATGCCACGGGTAACAATGTGATTGAATTCCTAATACCTCTGGATGGAGGAGATTCTGAGGATCTTCCAATGGCACCTGGAATGAACTACCAGATTAGACTACTCTTCTGGAACAATGTAGACCATGGTGAGCCATCATTTACAGGTAACTGGAATATTCTCTGGGTACCCGTTGTACTGCATTAGAAACCGACAACCTGGCGGTTGACCTCAGAATCAATCGCCAAGTTCCTTTCTTTTCATAAAATTAGAGTCAATCAGACGAAAGCTGTTGTGTCTTACTCTTTGCCTTTCTGCGATAGTCCCCGTATTTATCCTGAGGACTGTATTTTGATGGCTTTGGACTAGAAACAGCTTCTCCGCATTTTGGACATTTATTCTGCTCAAGTGTGTATTGTCCGCATTTGCTACACTTGTAGATATGAGTCATTGTAGACCCCTACTTTCGTACAAAACTAATGCTGCCAGAGCCGCTTTCTACGGTCTTTGTAATCAGACCAAGGAGATCTGAGAGCAAATCCTCAGCCTCTTTGTAGTCAGGGCTGACAATCCTGAGCTTGTATCTAGGTGAACCAAGGGTGTAAATCTCAGTCGTGGATTTTTCACGTGTCTTTCCCTCGGTAAGACCATCAGACAAAGCCTTCCTGATTACTTCAATTCCGCTTGGCCCCGGAACTATGATAGTCATCTCTCCATCAATTTCCACAGATGGAATCTCAATCCTCTGCTTAGCAAGATCGGCAACCTGCTTTCGTAGCTTTTTGGTTGCGACGACATTCTCAAAGACATCAACATCACCGTCAGATGCTTTTTCAAGTCCCTTGTAAATCTCCCCAAATTCATCCTCAATTGGCCAACCAATCTTCTCATAGACTGCGTCAAGTGACATATCATTTTCTTTGGCTATGAGTTCGAGAAGCTTTTCCGCTTTCTGTGCGCGTTTCCACTCGTTGTTCTTTGTCCTCTTAGCCTCTGCAGATACTCTTCGGAGAGAACAATCAATGTGCTTCTTTTCTGTATCTACTTTCAAGACCTTGACTACAACGCGCTGGTGCTCATGAATATGATTACGAATGTTCCTGACCCATGTGCTGCTTACTTCAGAGATGTGAATGAAACCCTCTTTCTCTCCAAATTCTGGCAGAACAACGTAGGCTCCATAATTTGCCACCTTAGTGGCAACTGCAATGGCAAACTCATCTGGTTGTGGCCATCCAGCACGTTTCAGGACCATTTTCTAAACTCCTTATGGAAGGACCTCAATCTCTCTTGCGGTTGGTTCCAGTTTTGCTTTACCACCACTGGGTTTTGCCAACAGCTTATCACATTTCAAACATTTTACTTCTGTGGTAGCATGTCCAAAAATAATCTGTTCGTTTTCGCAGTCAAGGCACTTTACCTTGAGAAATCGCGATTTTGGTTGTTGAACGATATCACCTTTAGGCAAATCAATCACCTACACTTTCTGAACTTCGACCTTCTTTAGCCGAAAGCTCTTGGCCTGAATTATATGGTCACAGTCCTTACATTTCAACCTTAGAACTGTCTTCTTAGTTGTCTTTGCGAACCTCTTCTGGATTGGTTTTGGAAATGATCCATATCCCCGAGTTTTCCTCTTCATCCGGCGTTCTCCTTCGGCCATACTACTTCTCTTGCCTGGTTTTCCGATTGAAACAACATGTACAGTGTGTTTATTGCACCGGGGACAGTGTTTGTTCAGTTCGCTCTTCACTTTCATCGATAGTCACCAGTCTTGACTGTGCGAAACGGCCTAGAGTCCTTTATAATCGTTAGGGCATGTTCCTTCTGAACCGAGGTTCAGAATCGTTATGCAGCAGCTAAAGCAGCAATGTGTGCAATCACAGTGGCAATCAGAAGTATGCCTGCCAGGATCACAACCACTGTTGGCCCTACCTTGATGCCTGGAGTCTCGTCTTCGAAGAATCTTATTAGCCCTGCTCCACCGCTTGGCATCGGGCCCTCACCTCTCTTCTTCCTCCGTTTCTTTGCTGTCTTCGGCATCAAGTATCACCTACGTTAAGGATGGTTCAACCCACCTTGTGAGGTTTATTAACTCTTCTAATTGTTCAAAGCCTTTGGCTTCTTTTATGGCGACGTACAATTCCTTCGATGCTTTTCCTAGAACGAGCAATTCCATGGTCAAACCACAGACTCTCAGTTATTTCACCACAAGAAAGAGAGAGTTATTTCACCACAAGAAAGTGGCTTCCACTGGATGGGTTAGTCGTGATCAACAACAGGGTATCTTTCTCTCTTTTGTCTAGGAGGATTACGCTTCCTTCTAAGCTTCCAGACTCCAATTATACTAATTATTGATACTGATGGAAGAATCACTAACAGAATCCAGAATTGCGGAGTGTAGATTGGATTCCAGTACAAATAACCAAACCAGACAGACATAGGACTTGTTTCATTCCAGTATCCTACTGTGTTGTTAGCGAACACCTTGAACTGAAAATTGCCACCCCCGGGAGCTGGCCAGGTTAGATTCCCTTTGTATCTCCCATGAAACTCGTCTCCTTCGTACAAGACTGTAGTTCTGTTAGTCCAATCTTCATCGTAGCTCCACTTGAAACGAAAGATCACAGAGTCAACTCCTAGAGAATCATTGGCCCAAACATGATAATTGAAGATCTCCTGTTTCTGACCATCGTACCAACCATCAAAGAAAATTGTGACGTTTGGAATAGGAGGCCAGCTGATATTAGGACCAATCCCCGAGGAGTTTGAACTCGGCGTAACGTATGCATTATATTGGATGCTAGGTGTTCGTACGGATTCGGGCGGTAATCCGTGAATGACCGTGATTGGTGCAATTAGAACAAGGAGAAGGACACTATACTTTGCCTTTGAGTTCAATCCTGCAATACACCCCCAAGACTCCTAATTCGTATTGTGTCTAAGGAAAAAACAATCAGTACCAATCCAATGACAAGCACAACGAGTGGATATGAAGGAGTGTGACCTAGATTGAGTGTGATTGATGCTACTACTGCCAATAATCCAAAAATTAGTAGCACAGCTGATCCCAACCTCACTCGCATCATTCAACCACAATGATGTTAGCATCTTTTTCCTTATGAAATGTGAGTAGGATATCAGGTGTACAACCAGACCTACTTCATATCTGGAAACTCTGGACAAGCACATGGGCTTTCCCTACATTTTGAACATACATCACTGTACTTCTTATAGAATGCGTCAGAAACATCAATCTCTAGTAGATTGGCCAATGAACAGAGCCATGCAAAGATATCCGCAACCTCATCAGCGATGGCCTGTGCAGTATCTTTGCTCTTGATCGCCTCGCTCAACTCTTCAAGCTCATCGAAAGTCCTCTTCAGAGTTCCCTCAATACCTCGAGCTTGGTCTCTCTCTAGGTAGATCCTTCGCATCATATCTTGTGCTTCTTCGATTTTCAATAGAAACCCTCCATGAGGGCCTGCGTTACTAACAGACCCTACATGAATCGTAGATGGGCATATGCAGGAGTGTCTGTATCGAAAGCGTAGTGCACTTTCTGGTATTCTTTTCTGAACTCAGCAACTTCTGCTGCTATCTT
>JAGXOC010000099.1 GCA_019894665.1 Candidatus Thorarchaeota archaeon | reverse complement strand
TGTGAGGACAATAAATGGTCCAATCATATGATGCAAGTAATCAAACAAATACTCTATGAAATTCGCGTGATGCAAACCCCTGGTGATTGTACCAGCTAGAGGTATCAAATTGACTACGAATCCAAAATAGTAGAGTATCAAAACACCAATCCAGAAGACCGGGAGTGCGTAGGCAACGAGGAAAATCACTGTTGACCCAGAATCCACTATAGTGTCACGTCGGGCAGCTGCGAGAACACCGAAGATCAATCCAATAAGGATAGCCACAAACATAGCGGCTCCCATAAGGATGAAAGTATTGGCAAATCTGAAATCAAATATTACATTCATCACTGGCTGGTTAAAGTGGGAGAATGACACTCCTAGATCTCCCTTAAACAGGTTCACAATATACAGCCAATACTGTTCAATCAATGGTCTGTCTAGACCAAATCTTTCAACGAGAGAGTTTCTTACATCTGGTGATAGTCCTTCTCCTAGCAATGCTTGCCGCGGGTCTCCGGGCATAATTCTGAATATCACGAAATTAAGTGTGACAATGATAAACCAAATGAGAATAGTCTGAGCTATTCTCTGACCAATATATTTCCTTGTACCAATGGATTTGCGTGTGGACAATTTCTCTCTCTCCAGTGTTCAAGTGCTCCTTGATGGTTGGATAAACACCCTTAAAGAATATCGGACTGAGTAAGAACAATTACTTGTTTCATAAAAGAAAAGGAACAAGGGACCAGAGTGGTCCCTTGATTAAACTATTACTTCTTTCGAACAATGAAGTATGTCACTACAATACCAACGAGCAGTGCTCCAGCTCCAATTCCAAGAATCAGAACAAAATCCGTACCGCCTGTTGGTGGAGGTGTGGTTTCTCCAAATGTATCGTCGTACATGAAGACCATTGCTCTTGGGTTGTAAGCTGTGAATGGACCGCCAGCTGGAGCTGTCCAGTTGACCCATTCAGCTCTCAATGCGTGAGTGTCGTCTGACAGGTACAGAGGTACATATGGAAGGTTCTGCAAAACTGCGAGCTGTGCAAGCCTGGCATTAGCTGCTAAGGTTGCTGGAGTAGATGCAACATAATCATCCATAATTGTGTCAACGGTTGCGTTGTCAAGATGGAAGACGTTGTCACCCCACTCATAGATGTTATCAGAATGGCATCTCCACCAAACAAAGTCGGGGATCGGAGTGTATCCATGTGCCATTGTGTACATCTCGTACTCGCCAGTGTAGATTGCATCGTACATAGGACCGTCATCTGTGACCATGTTGTTGATCTTGATGCCTATGTCTTGCATTTGCAGTTTGATACCAGTACCAGTTGATACTGAGATATCATCCCATGACAGAGTCAGAATGTCGAACTCAAGTTCTGGTGTACCTGGTGCACCTGGGAAGTTTCTGACGCCATCAGCGTCATTGTCAACATAACCAGCAGCATCCAGAATCTCGTTTGCCAAGGTAACATTCTCTGGGAAGACACCATCTGCATGAGCTAGACCTGGGTAGAACACGTCAGGAATCGCACTTGTTGTAGCAGTTCCGAAACCAAGCCTACCAATGTTGATGAGCTCAGCACGGTCAATTGCTAGTGACATTGCTGTTCTGACATCTACGTCATCTAGACCAGCCACTGTCAGGTTGAAGCCCCAGACATAGTCCCATTGGGAAGCTACACCTGTAACAAGCTGCAATTCAGGAGCGGTTAGAATTTCGTTGACATATGCACCGAAGACTTCGTAGCGCTCTGTGTCAGCAGCTCCTGACCTCATAGCAAGAATTCTTGCATCCTGTCCAAGTACCACATCAATTCTGACCTTCTCGATGTTTGGTAGTTGACCAACATTTGGATTGTCTGTACCCCACCAATCGGCGAAGCGATCAAGCTCTGTGTACTCATCTGGAACTCGTGCAACATACATGAATGGACCTGAACCTACGTGAGCTTCCACGTCGGTGTGGTCATTCCATCGAGTATCGAGAGCACCTGTGCCTGTGCTCCAAATGTGCTCAGGCAGTATGTAGATCTCACCTAGGTTGTCCAGTGCAAATGAGTAAAGTACACTAAATACACAGGTGACCGTATTACCCACTGCAGTAGCAGAAGTAAGGTCCTGCATAATAGACCACCAGTTGACATCTGATGGAGCGTCCCTAATGTACTCGAATGTGAAAGCCACATCATCAGCTGTTAGAGGGGTACCATCGTGCCATGTGACACCTTCTCGAATATCGAACGTGATTGTGAGCCCATCAGAAGATACTGTGTAGTCTTCAGCCAACCACGGGATTAAGTCTAGATTATCGTCGTATGACAATAGCGTGTCGTATACCAGCATATCATACCAATGTGAACGCTCACTACGCCAGAGCAGTGGATTGAGTTCTCCAATGTCTGAACCGTATGCCATTACGAATAGCATCTCTTCGTCTTGAGCATCCGCAGTTGGGGTGTATATTGCCGGGAAGAATAAGAACATCGCTAATACGACGTATAACATTTTACGTCTATTTTTCAAATTTCTTCTATCCTCCGGATTCGGAAAAATATATCCTACTTTCCAAAAAAGGACAACGATTTCGCTTGCTTTAAGCATTTCGAACTACGCGTAGAGCGCTAATTAGGGGGTCTAAATGTATCAACAGCTCAAACTACATTAGGAAACTTTCATGAATTCGATTGTAGCATGATTGATAGAGATGGCATATACGTATGAGTGCCCCGGCCCTTTTTTTGGCCTCTCTGAGCGAATGAGTTCCGGGTGTTTCAAATAGCAATAATCTGATTGCATTACTCTCTACGTTTCGATACTCTGCAACTATCGTTTCCACGTAAACTCTTTCACCAATCTCGCACGATAATATGACATCTCGGGGATAAGAGTTCGTGACTAGTGATGACGCAAGAACATACGCATGACTATCCCCTAACTCTCCCAGTAGCTTCTCTTCTCTCCTAATGCCTCCTGGAGACCGAGGTACAATAAATGCAATCGCCGATAATGGATCAGCTTGAAGACTTCTGAGCTTTGGTCTCAGGTCTTCATCTCTTTCTTGTCCTCTCCACCGGAGCCGAATGAGTTCATCAAGCACTTCTCGTACGGCCTTTTCATTTCCTGGGTATTGATCTATTTCCTCATCCTCATTGATACCCTCTTTCAAGAGCTTTGTTAAGAGTGGTCTCCAGAGCAGGAACATGTGGTCTGTGTCAGTGATGAGCCCAGCAAAATCTTCATCAATCAAGGAGCTGGAAGTCTTTTCCAAACCCGAGTCTGAAACAGATCTATCTATTGTAAGAGTGATACGTCTGAATGGACGATTTAGAACCATATATCTCTCGAATGATTCTAGGGCTCTCTTATTCAAAAGCCCTTCTTTCTGAATCTCTGATTCCAGGAATTCATTGACCACATCATCTGTGTACTCTCGGGCCTTTAGTTTTTTCACGATTTTTTCGTCCTGTTCAAAGAACCCATTGTGTCAACTCAGATAAGACGTTCGCTAAATATAAGAAAGCGAGGATATATTTCTACCATTAGTGGTCCGAAACCTGTGTTTGAAATGTATGAATCAGTGACTAATTTCATTGACGATACTCTGAACAAATCCATTGATGCTCTCAAGACACTGTGTAGGATTCCCTCGGTAGCTGCCAAGAATGAGGGTCTTGAAGAGACTGCAAAGGTTGTGCAGAATATGCTCAAGGATATTGGATTGGAGACCGAGATTCATCCGACCTCTGGTGCTCCTGTTGTGACAGGTTGGCTCGATGTTGGAGCAAAGAGAACCCTCCTTTTCTACGATCACTATGATGTTCAACCTGCTGAACCATTCGACCTCTGGGACTCACCTCCATTTGAACCCGCGATTCGCGATGGTAGATTATTCGGAAGGGGTGTTGCTGACAATAAAGGCGACACAACCTCAAGGATTTGGACTTTGAAGGCATTCAAAGAAACTGGAACTGACCTGCCAGTGAATATCAAATTCGTTGTTGAGGGTGAAGAAGAGATTGGGAGTGTCAACCTTCCAGAGTACACAGAGAAGAATACAGACTTCATTACCGCAGATGGGGGTATCTGGGAGTTTGGGGGAGCTGGGATTCATGGGAAGCAGGAAGCATGGCTTGGACTCAAGGGTATTTTCTTCGTTGAACTTGAAGTTGAATGGCTCTCGAGAGATGTGCACTCAAGTGCCGCATGTGTTCTTCCAGCAGCTGCTAGCCGGTTGGTCTGGGCAGTGAATTCACTAAAAGATGAGGCTAGCAACATTCTGATTGAAGGATTCTATGATGGCATCAAGCCACTAAGTGAATCGGAGCTTGAAGTGATTGGGAATATCGACATGAACGAGGATGAACTCAAGAAAGTGTTTGGGATAGAGGAGTATCTGAACGGTCTTACAGGGGATGCGCTGAAGAAAGCCTACTACGGAGACCCCACATGCAATATTTGTGGTCTAACCAGTGGCTATCAAGGCAAGGGTTCGATGACAGTACTTCCTGCGAAAGCGTCATGCAAGATTGATTTCAGGCTCGTTGAGGGGATGCATCCTGATGATATTCACAAGAAACTCAGAAAGCACTTGGATGACAAGGGTTTCACAGACGTTAAGATCCCATACCTCGAAGGATATCCAGCAGCCAAGACACCAGTTGACCATCCATTTGTCAAGGTAGTAGAAGCTGCCAATCAACGAATTTTTGGAGATCTTGTGGTACATCCTACAAGTCCTGGATCTGGACCCCTGTATCTCTTCAACAAATATGTGCCGATGGTCTCAATTGGGTGTGGAGACTACGAGTCAAAGGCGCACTCACCAAATGAAAGCATTGTTGTAGAGAATTACAGAAAGGCCATGCATAGAATTGTTGCAGTTATGGATGAGATGAGTACGTGGTAGGTTAACAAGTACCTACCACACTCAGCTATTACGGGAGTGGAGGTCTGATTGTGACGTCCTTCTCCCATTCCACTTCATAGGAATATCCAATCTTAGTTTCTGTTCCCGCTCCCATTTTGGTCTCCCATTCGATGACTCCGAGTTCCATTTTCTTGAATGGCAGAGTGGGCTCAGGAAGTTCAACAGTGATCTTCTCTGAGTTGCTATATGGAATAACATCCACTACTTTGACTGTTATCTCACGTTTTGCAAAGCTCTGTATCTCTAGAGAATACTTGTAACCTCGTTTCTGCTTGCCCCTAGTGATTCCCGCCTTCTCTGTGTCCTTCTCAATGAGCTTCTTCTCTGCCTTCACATCATAGGCAACCCTTGTGCCAAGCCTAAACTTCTCTCTGGGTGCTTGGAGACTAAGGTATGTTTCACCGATGAAGTCGCCAGCTGCGTAGACTTTCACATTTCCTGGCAGAAGTACCGCATCACCGTTTGTAATTTCATCTTGAGCTACAACCTCGGCCATCGCTGCGGCATTCCAATAATGCAACCTTCTAGAGTCAAATTCCTCTAGGGTGAGAGTGACTGGATGCGGATCATTATCTGCAGGAATCGAGACTTCTCCCGGAACACTATACACTGTGATTCCTCCAAGGGTCTCAGTGGGTTCTGTATAGTCTTCAATTATGTCGGGCATAGTCTCTTCCGCAGCCTCCATCATCAAGTCGTCCAGTTCTTCATCTTCAGCATAGCCCTTCTCCTTCTTCATCTTCCTAGGAGCTGCTGCACTCCTCGTAGCCACCATCCCGAAATGTTGGGGTGTGTATACATCAACATAGAATGGGTTAGGCTCCACTGCCTCAACTGGTTGTGCGGAGGCAGTCGAGACCGTGAGTCCGACATCTTCCCAATCCTCAAGTGTCTGATTTTGAACAACCGCGATTCTCTTGACAGATGACTTCTCCTCACCAATGTCGACATCATATGTTGGTTGCCAAGATGCCATCCTCAACTGATAGGTGACTTCAAGCTCGAGGGGTGTGCTTTCTTTCACATCAAGACTGACAAACACTTCGTTGAATGTCTCTGTCCTTCTCTGGCCCTGGATTCTGTTGATGTTGTCATGTAGAGCAGCACTCTCAGTTTGAATCCTCTCCAAATCGGTTTCTAGGTCGCGAATTGCTCTTTTCGAATCCAGAATCAAATCACTGCCTGTCTTATCCATTTTCGTCATTTGGTCCATTGAGGTCTCTCCAACAGAATACCACTTTCCAAACTCTGAGCTGAACTGACTCATCACTACATTCAGACGTTCTCCTCTGGTCCTCTGAAGCAGTATCTTGTCGTCAATGACGGCTCGTTCTTTTTCGAGAGCCTTGAGATTGTCATGCAACTCCTTGACGTCACCTTCAGGTTCATAGGTTTGGCTAATTTGCTTGACATCAATTCCTCGAAGAACTGCATTCCCCTTTCCCTTTACACGGAAACTTTCTGGTTCAGCATACCGAGTTATTCCTGGAACTTTGACTGTCTGCTCACCAGCAGTAAGTTCTGTCTTACCAATCCTGACGATACGTGCGCCATCACGGAAGACTGTAACTGTTGAAATCTGTGTGTTAATCTCTTTCATCTTGAAACCTCCTCATGGCAACGGTGGGCTGATCGTCACGTCCTTCTCCCAGACTACTTCGTAGTCATATTCAATGTTCTTTTTCTCATTAGGTTCCAACTCTCTGTGCCACTCAATCACACCAAGTTCTTGATTCACTACAGCCAGTTTCTCCCAGTCGATCTTGATTTCGATCTGCGTACTAACACTGTGAGGTACTCTATCAAACACCTCAATCTCGATCTTCCTCTTCGAGAAGCTCTGTATCTCAAGATTATACTTGTAGGATCGCCTGAGTTTACCGCGAAGGACACCTGCCTTTTCCATATCGCGCTCGATAAGCTTCTTCTCAGCTTTAACATCGTAAGCCACACGGGTGCCAATCTTGAATTCCTCTCGAGGTGAGATTTGGCCCACCGAGGTCTCTCCAATGTAGTCACCCTCAGAGAACACTTTCATTTTTCCTGGGAGAATGACACTGTCATTGTTCACAACTTCATCCTGTGCAACGACTTCAGCCATTCCCTCTGCATACCAATAATGAATAGTTGAGGACTCAAGTTCCTCTTCAATCAGAGTTACTGGATGGCGTTCATTATCTGATGGTATTGTCACCTTCTTTGGAAGCTCGTATACTGCTATCCCCGAGACCGTTTCGACTGCCTCTGCGAATTCCTCCACTATCTCCGGAGGTGGTGCTGGGGGTGCAAAGCCTCCAACTCCTGCTGATTTCATTCTTGATGAAGGTCTAGGTAATCTTTCCTTTCGTCTATCCCTAGCATATACAGCTCCCTCTAATTCAGGGTCATATGCCGTGATGAAGAAAGGTCTGCCTTCAACAGCCTCCACAGGTCGTGCTGTTGCAGTAGAGATGACCAAATCGATTTCTGACCAATCTTCATGAGTTTGATTGGTGACCATTGCAAGACGTCGAAGTTTAGCTTTCTCAGGATATAGGTCCACATCATATTGTGGTGCCCATGCGGCTCCCCCTGTCTGGTAAGTCACATCCAACTCCACGTCAGATGCAGATGAAACCTCCAATGACACCTCTACCGAATAGGTTGAGACTGTTTTCCTCTCTGAATTGATTCGACCAATATTGTTTCTCAGAACCTGCACTTTGTCATCAATTTCTTGGATTTCTTCATTCAGCTTTCGAATCTCTTGCTGAATATCGCTACCTAGCTTCGCGGACTTTTTATCCATCTCAGTGAGAGATTTTATGTCGCCCTCATTGGCGGCATATACCATTCCAAAGTGATTAGAAAACTCAACAACCATATTGTTGATCTGTCCCAGTCTACTCTGCTGGAACTCAATCTCGTCTTGGATTCCAATCCGTTTCTTCTCTAGCTCCTTGAGTTCGTCATAGAGCGGTTTGATTTCGGCTGAGGGCTCAAAGACCTCAGTCATACTTTGCACATCGATGCTAGAGAGTTTCGCAGGACCTCGGCCCTTCACTCGAAAGCTATCGGTTTGAGCGTAATTGGTGATTCCTGTCACCAACACCTTGTGTGGTCCAGGTTCTAGTTTCACCTTCCCAGTTCTTGTAACTCGGGCGGCGTCACGAAACACTGTAACATTTGAGATTATAGTATGAAGATTCGTCAAGTCGGTTCTCCCTCCCGCTCGATAAACATCAAGCCATTTATCCTTTCGCAGATTATTCTCGAAGGTTGATTGATTCAGTTGCCATTGTTGTATGGGAGCTTAATTAGGAAGCAGCAACCAGAATCGTCCTTTGGTATTAGTTCAATCGTACCATTCTCCGACTCGACAATAGTCTTAGTCAAATACAAACCCAAACCTTTTCCGTCAGGTCCGGTGGACACACCCTTTCCAAACAACTTCTCTTGGATTGAAGGATCGATTCCTGGGCCATCGTCACCAAACAGAATCTCAAGAGTGTCACCAGATCGTGAGATCTTGACCTCCACATTTGGATCATTATCAGCATGTTGAGCAGAATTACGGAGAAGGTTCTCAAAAGCAAGTACGATGAGCCGTCCATATTTCACAGGCTTCAGTCGAACTTCATCTGTGACAGTGGTTGAAACGAGCATTCCTTCGAAAGCAATCTCAGCACGTTTTCCTATCCTCTCTATGATTGTGACGACATCTGTTTCTAGCTCGGCCTCAGACATTGAGAATATGTGAAGTAAACTCTTCATCCTCTCTGCAGCCGCTAAAGTGGATTCTAAGAATGCCACTTGCTTTGGCTCTCCCCTCGACATCTGTGAGAGTTCTATTCCTCCCAGAATCATCTGTACATCGTTGCTAAGATCATGTCGTAACAAGCTTGTGTATATCTCTAGTTCTTGTCTTCTAGCTGCAAGATCTTTGTTGCTTCTCTCAAGCCCGCTAGAATAGTAGTCTTGTGTCCAAGAAGTAAAGACCAATAGAACCGAGATAGGTGATAGCGGCATCTCTTGGGGAAAGGTGGGACGCCCCATGAACAATTCAAATTCATTGGCGTTCATGGAGATCCGGTTGCGCTCCATTGGGAAAGCGATTGATGAGGTTAAGACGAAAAGGGTTCGCCTTGAGCAAGCTCTACGTAAAGGC
>JAGXOC010000098.1 GCA_019894665.1 Candidatus Thorarchaeota archaeon | reverse complement strand
CCGAGGAGGCTTTCGAGAAAAAGGGTCTCAACAAACTAGCTGAAAAATACAATCTCGAAATTGTCAATCTATCTACTATACCCAGAGAAGAATGGGTGATGAAGAGTCCCGAGGGAAACCACTGGAAGGATGGATTCCTTTTTGCAAAGGTCTACGATGAAGCCGAGTGTGTCATTGAAACCTGCTGTCTGAAGACACACCAATATGGAGGACACTTCACACTCTCAATGAAGAACGCCACCGCACTTGTTCCTCGTGATGGGTATTCATACATGAACGAGCTCCACAGCTCTCCTCATCAGCGGAAGATGATTGCAGAGATTAACGCCGCTTACAAGTGGGACTTGGTCATAATGGATGGAGTTGTCTCGTTCGTTGATGGTGGTCCAATGGAAGGTACTCGAAGGGATGCCAATGTGTTTGTTGCAGGAACTGACAAGATTGCAATAGATGCAGTTGGTGTTGCTTTGTTGCGGATGCTTGGAACCACTCCGAATGTTTCTGAGGGTCCAATCTTTGAACAGGAACAAATTGCACGAGCTGTTGAACTGGGAATCGGTGTCTCTTCATTTGATGAAATTAAATTTCTGACAGACTCTTCAGAAAGTAATGTCTTGGTTGAGAAGATAAAGGCTGAATTCGTTTAGTAATTTTAGAGCTTCATTGTTCTTGTTTCGCCAAGTGATTGGGGATCCTCGTCCTGATAGCTACCCTTGACGTCTCTTATCGTGACTGTTCCATCTTCCTTGAAATCTTCGATCCAACTCCCTGAATGAACGCCCCAGATACCAACATCAGTATTCTCACGGGCATATTTCAGGCTGACACCAGCCCATGCGTCCAATTCGTCTGCTGTTGACACCTCCTTGGGTGCAGACGCTTTGGGACCAATCCAATCATATCGTACAACTCCAGAATAGGGGTCTCCACTCAACCTATCGGTGGTCTGGTCCATGGTTGTTCCATCCCAGCGGAACACAACAACAATCGATAGCCAATTACCAATCTCTTGAAGCCTAATTTCTCCCTCAGGAGAGCCATCAGGTCTGAAGCTACCATGGTCCGTGTATCCACTCATCCATGAAGGTCTTGGTAACTCTCTATCCGACCGCTCAGGTATTTCAATAGTTCATCTGTTTTCATCTTGTCCAAGTTCCACATGGTTCGACCTTTTATTTCAGCTCATATTTCTAACCAGAGTTTAATGTACTGCAAATAGAAATTGGAATTTAGCCCAAGATGATAATCTAGCTTATGCACAGAATCATATGTTTTATTAATCAGCGT
This sequence comes from Candidatus Thorarchaeota archaeon, assembly GCA_019894665.1. Classification (GTDB taxonomy): domain Archaea; phylum Asgardarchaeota; class Thorarchaeia; order Thorarchaeales; family Thorarchaeaceae; genus SMTZ1-45. The sequence continues at coordinate 7,827 of JAGXOC010000098.1, read as the reverse complement.
CACTGTACCCGACATTTGTTACATGCGTGGAGGAGCCTAGAATGAAGAAGGTCCGGGTCAATCAGAAGGAACTATTTCTGAAGATTACAGCGGTTACTGTTGCGGCCATGATTATCATATCATCGACAACAATGACCGAAGTAAGGACCAATGCAGATCCTGAAAATGAATCAGAATCAGTTCTTGTCAATCAGTCATATCAGACTCGTCCTTGCAAAGTGAGTTCGGTTCTGACCCAAGCGGGAAACTGGATTTCTTTTGACTCATCACCAGCTGGAACTCCAGCTGAAACCAGCGTTACTGTTTCCGACACATCGGGAATTACGATTGTTGCAGATTTCCATGGGTTCTGGAGGAACAACGTTACGATAAACGGAATTTTTTATGATGACCTAGATATGCCGGGAGCTACATCTATACATGATGTAGGGAAGCCGATGCTACCAGTACTCTCAGAGTTTATTGAAATACCCCACGGCATCGATGCTTCTATCGATCTTCTCACATCGTCAACAGACAACACTGGTGGATACCACATCAGACCAGCCCCACCTCCACAGGCTCCGGTCGCTGTAGGGGAACCATTTACAAATACTTCATCACCAATCTCATCCCTACCAACATTTGAGGATCCAGTTTACACTGATGACACCTTCTGTCCAGGAAACACTACAAGTATAGAAGGTGGAGAAAGTGCAAACTCATTGATAATGAGAGGTCGTAGGTTGTTGGGATTGAACTTTTACCCAGTCCAATACAATCCTGTAACTAACGATACAATTGTTTATTCACAAATAGTGGTCAAGGTGAAATATAGCATCCCAGCCCAAATCCAACCAATTCCAGCACAATTACGCTCTGATGTATTTGAGAATATTATGATCAAACTTCTATTGAATTATGACTCCTGTAGTCCCCAATATCGGCCACCGTTTGGACCAGCACCCGGTTATACTGAAGGTGCCGAGTATCTAATTATAACAAATGATGCCTTGAAGCCTCAGGCAGACCGATTAGCAGAGTGGAAAGAGTTGAAGGGTATTCCATCAGCTGTAGTGACTATTGATAGTGGAACAGAGAAAGCTATGAGAAACGATGTGAGAACTGAAATAGAGAGAGTCTACACCACATGGTATCCTGTACCGACTTATGTCGTGCTTTTCGGTGATGTTGATATCATTCCAACAAACTACGATATGGAACATCTGGCAAAGATTGATCCCCCCGGATTCTTCATTCTACCTAAGCGACACTATGAGCCGGGTTATGGCTGGATTGCTTCAGACCTTGGCTATTTCGACATTGAAGGACAGGAATATTTCCCAGATATGATCTACGGTCGAATATCAGTGGACACAGTGGACCAAGCTCGTGTAATTGTTGACAAGATTCTTCAGTATGAAAAATCCCCACCCACTGAGTCAGCATTTTACAACAGCATACTGTCCGCGGGGCAATTCCAAGATACCAGAGATATTTTTGGCCGACATACAGGAATTGAGGATGCTGATTTTCCGTTCATATCCAATCTGGAAATAATTAGACAATACCTTGAGGACAATCATGGATACACAGTTCACATCAACTATTCAAGTTCGGGTCTAAATATAATGCCACTGATATTCTCTAAGGAAATAGAGGAGTCACGTATTGTGTCAGATTCAGACCTCGCGAATTACGACTGGCTTTGGGCTTATAATGATCCAATTGATTGGAGATGTGCAAGAGAAAATATCACAAAGAGCATCAACGAGGGAAGATTCTTAGTCTTATATTATGGCCATGGCGGGTCCAAGAATAACAACTATCGATTTGATGTTAATGATGACGGTAGTTATGATAGCAATGATAGAGACGGGGTCGAAGGATGGCTTACACCATTCTTCAATACAACATATGAAGAAGATTCCTCAATCTACTCATATTTGTCAGAGCTGACAAATGAAGACAATTCATCTTTGGTCATAAGTATTGCTTGTAGCACTGGATGGTTTGACGGGGAAAATGATCAACAATACATGAATAACACTGATTTCGATCCAATAAACCCATATGACGAATACGAAAATGAGTGCTTTGCTGAGGAAATAACAAGGCTGGAAGGTGGGGGTGCCGTTGCCGCAATTTCAGCTTCACGTGTCGCATACAGCATAATCAGTGGATACATGTTAGATGGTATAATCCAAGCCTTCTGGCCAGGATTTCAGGGGTCCCAAAATCAACCCATATATGAAATGGGAGCAGCGCTTCTGTTTGGTAAATTGTATGCAGCAAGACAATGGGGGAGTCTTCATGATGAGTATGAAGTTGCCAGAACAACCTTTGAGGAGTATCATCTCTTTGGAGACCCTGAGACCCAGCTTTGGACTGATAATCCTTCACCCTTGGATGTTAGATACCCAATATCAATTGGAACATCTGATCCTCAGAGATTTGCAGTGACAGTTAGAAATGATACTTCTGGTGAACCAGTCAATTTCGCCAAGGTCTGTTTAATGCAGGAAGGTCATATCTATGAAGTTGGATACACTGACTCTAGGGGGCAGGTCGTCTTCGAACTAGCACCTGCAGTCACACCAGCGTATATCAACGTGACAGTGACAAGGCACAACTTCATACCACACTTTGGAGCTATTGTCGTTCATGACAGCAGTGCTCAAGTTTTACTCTCGCATGAATCAGCGATGGATGATGAAATGATTGCGATCAACTACTTGGATTATCCTGACAACTCGCGACTAGACGTGTTTGTCTCTGGAGATTTTCATGAACGGCAGATTTTGGCCACCAATCTCACAACGAGTTTCAGCCCGTATAATTGGATGCTATTTCCTGGGTTCTATACATCAACTCAGTTCGTGAACGTGCTGGTCGTAAATAGGACTGTTGGTATTAGCGCCGAAGAGCAGAATCCTGTGGCAGTTAACTGCTTCCAAGTTATCCTTACGGCTGATGGTCCAGATCCATATATCTACTCTCAAGATGACCCAAGCACGTGGGAGGACCCAACTGGAGAGGCGGTCTGGGACAACCCAGATATCAAGATCTACCGTGATGGTATTGAATATCCATCCTTGGAATTGGGTGAAAGCAACACCATCGAGGTGACCGTTCATAACAGGGGCAATGATATGGACATCAATGGACTTGTTACTCTCTCATATGCACCATTTGGTGGAGGAGTGACTTGGCATTGGATTGGAGAGTCTGATATGAATGTCGACCACCAGCAGACTGAAACTGTAACATTCACGTTCACGCCAGAACTCGGGCAAAGTGTCTGTCTGAGAGTAGACTTAGACCATGATGATGAGAGGTCATGGAATAAAATCAACAATATCGGATACGAAAATACCGATGTCATTGAAATGAGTTCACCGGGTACAGGAACAATCCATGTCGGGAACCCGACAAACAGTTCTGGCTACATCTCCATAAGATTGAAACAACTGGGAGACTACGAAGATGTTTGGAATGCATTAATACTAGGCTATTCCTCACAGGTCTTGAATGCAGGAGGAAACTTAACAATCATACTTTTTGTTGATTCACTCTCTTTTCTGGATCTTCAAGAGTGGAGATTGTTCGAAGTGGAGGTTTTCTTTAGATGTAGAAAGGTTGGTGGAATGATTTTGAATGCAACGGTAGTTGATGGGCAGCTCTGTCGTATAATATTTTGGCTTGTCCTTGGAATAGTCATTGTGGCTATAGTTTACGTAGTTTACAAACGAAGAGAATAACATGGCTGTTTTGGTTCAAGTCCAACCCCTAGATTTTGGGCCAAAACACAAAATTACTGAAGTCGATCCCATAACAATCAAATTGATAGCTGGATTATTAAGGAACCTCAAATAGACCATATGATTGCTCGCGTCATTAGGAGGAATTTGAAAATTGGAAACATGGAAAATCCTTTTGATTATCATAATTCTCGTTGTCATTGTATTTTTCATATTGGAATTGTTCGGATTTGTTGATATAATACCCGGTTTAGGTGAGCCAAGACCAGGTGGTACTGGTGGACTACTGGATTATTTCCGGTATAGAAGTTAGTCACCTAAAGCTAGATTCATCTTTCATCAAATAAGTTCGGATAAACTAGTGGAATTTAGGATTACTCGTCTACAGTCTTTCTAACAATCCTTCAAAGTAAGGATTCAAGAAATCCAGATTCTCTTTCTCAATAAGTGACCGAAGTTGCTGGATAATATCTCTAAGTAGAGCTTCATCATTATTCAAAACTGCAATATCAGCTTTAAGCAGAAATACCTGTCCTAAGATTCCAGGTAAATCCTCAGATATTGCCTTGTCTTCTAATAGTGCTAATGAAGGAGAAACTATGTCTGCTGTGTCGGAGGAATAGACTTCGATTTTTGCTAGATGATGCCAAAACAAGAGTTGGATATTATATGCCCACCCTTGTTTTTCATAGATTCTTAGTGCCTGTTCAATACTACTTAATGCCAAAGTAAAGTCACCTTGGACCATTTCCAAGATGCCAGTCACAAAATGAAGCCATGCAAGTTGACTTTCATCACCAGATTTCAAGATTGATTCTCGTGACGTATCAAGTAGAATTTGAGCCTCGGGCATTCTTTTCAGTAGAATGAGTGACCAGCACTGATTAAGTACAGCACGATTTATCAGGTATGGCCTACTCTTGAATTGATCTTCAGCCATGCAAGCCCATTCAAAACCAGATTCGGGGTCACCTACAACATTGTACAAGATTGACAGGAGCAAAGAAGCATTTCCACTATTCAAACCGGCTCTTTCACGTATTGTGACTACCTGTAGATTACGTTTGATGGCACTATCAAAGTCACCTCGAATTGCTTCTATAATACTCAAATTGCTGATGATGTAAGCATAGAATGAAGGAATTCCTAACGATGAGTCTACAATTTCATAGGCTTGTTCTAGCAGGGCTCTAGATTCATCTCTATCATAGTCCATTATGATAGTAGCTTTCCTCATCATGAGGTGCGCTATTCGAACCTTATCATCGAACTTCTCTGCAATCCGCAATCCTTTATTGATGCAACGAATTCGTCCCTCGGAGTCACCATCTGAATGTGCGCGAATCGCGAAGTAATCATTCAATATTATTTCGTAGAAACCAAACCTGGGGTCACTGTCTATGAGTTCTCGGATCTTTTCCATGGTAGACGTCTGATACATGGTTGTGGGATAGTTTCTCATGTCCGCTTCAAACTTCATGAAATACATCTCGAGTGCAATCCAATCATCCGGTTGCGTTGCAAGGATAGCGTCAGCCAATTCATGAACTTTCTTTACATCCTCAACAGTTCCTTGGTACGCTGAAGCGTAGAACAGGTTTGGTCCTAGTATTTGATGGTCACCATATTTCTCTCTAATCTTATCAATGAGTTTGTAATCCATGGCAAGAATGGAATGATGAATCGCAAAATAAACAACCATAATCGAACTATCAGTGTTGAGAACTAATTCACTCAATCGAGTTACAAAGTCGTAATAGTCTGTAGCTTCTGTCATAACGTTCTCCAGTACACTTTTCGTTTCTTCATCGATAAAAGTGAAATTTACCGTTATCGTTCCAATTGGCTCCATCATTGCTTTCCCTCTGAAACTGTTATCTCAAGTGTAAGTACTTAGAGAAAAATCTTGTTCATTTCATGAGAAGTGAGTCAAACTCCAGATTCCTCAATCATCTCTTCAATTAGAATGCGACCCAACCTTGGGAATTTCTTTACGGGATATGAAAGGAGAACATCGACAGATTTCAAGAAGGGGGCATTTTTCACAGTTCTAGAAATCTCCTCAGCTTCACGAAAGTGGTCAGTCACAAATTTCGCAAAGAGAGTGGGTTCCATGGCTGAGTAGAAAGAGAACCAATACTCATCTGGAAATGCATCCCTCAACCACTCATCTACTACATCCTTCGTAGCAGTCTGCTCATCATACTTGATCTTGAGATAGAATTCAGTATTACTTCCAAGGCTTAGATTCCACCTAGCAGCAAACCAGAACGCGTTGCTATCCTGCATCTCCTGTATTGCTCTACTCACTCGTCTTGATGTCAAACCAGTTCGTTCTGAAATCTCACTGACCTGCATCCGGGCATCATCGAGCAGGAGTTTCAATACACGGAGATGGAGATTCTTGATGTCAAATTTCTCTCCACGCTGGATTAACGTTGTGTGTAATTCAATATCTGTGACCGGTTCTAGGGTCCGGAGGAATGTTCCTAGATTCTGAAGACCTTCAGCGCCGATATATTCAGAATGAACAAAGTAGAGTCTTCCTGTGCTTGTCACTACTTGACCTACTTGGATAACCATGAGATTAGAACCAATCTGCTCTATGAAAGCCGCCTCGTTCTCAGAGCCATCTGTGGAAACTAACGCTATCAGATAATCAGAATCCATCATGGCTGGTCTTAGGACGATTGAGAACTCCTCAATCACACCCGTTTTGGTCAATCGGTCCAATCGTTTTCTAATTGCGGTAGCTGTTAACCCAAGTTTTTCAGCAAGAGCCTGGTATGACAATCTGCAGTTCTCATCAAGTGCAAGTATAATGCGTTTATCGATCGAATCCAAGAATTCCACCTTGAGTAGGTTCACTCTAGAGTTTCTGCAGCTATCGTTAGACGCAGTATAGTTTGTAATGAGTGACCTATTTACGGGGGAAGCAGTGCTCTAAATACATTGTCTTCAGGAATATCTTGGATCTCTTTCGATGCGCAGTAAATACATCCAGTTCCAATTACAGATAACTCAAAACCATACTCCCGTAAATGCTGAAGATATTGCAAATGTTCCGAGAGCCTATCAATAATCTCTGAAGAATCCGATTTGTCGGTCTCAATTGTTTCAGGTAGAGATATCTCGACCTCAATAGAACGTACTTTGTTCTCTTCAGAGTCTCGATCCAAAAGGATACGAACCCAGGGAGTTCTATAAATCAAAGTCGTAACATCATCCGAGTCAAGCTTCTCATCTTGCTTAGAAACAGCTTCATTGTATTTTGCTTTCAGGTCGACTATCATTGTTCAATCCACATGTGCTAGTCCTTCCAGTAGAGATATGAAATAGCCTAAACCAGCCGGTTCGGAAAGAAGCTACTTTTAACACTCGGTACAACCGAAACATAGATGGACAGGATGGGAACATGCGAAACATCATTGGATGAGTGATATCAGTGGATGACATCGATAAGAGAATCATCTTAGAACTTGATTCAGACTGCAGGATGACTTACAAGACGATGGCAGACAAACTAGGTCTATCCGCTACTGCCATCAAAAAAAGGATCACGAAATTATTGGAAACTGGTGTGATTGATCGATATCTAGCAACTCTCAGTTTTGAAATGATTAACGCTGATGCACTTATAGCCATAATCCAAACGGATGGATTGGAATATCAAGAGGATTTTATCGGTGAGGTGGGAAAGAATCCTGCAGTACTCCAAGTGAGCTCTGTTGCTTGCGGAAAAGGGGGGTTATACTTCGTCTTCGCAATGACTAGTGGCCTAACTGCTCTATCAGATTTTGGATCGTTCGTGCGAACTTTGGAATCAGTGACAAGTGCAGAGATTCATGTTCTTATTTATCCAAGGGGCAAGAAAGTCACCTTGACAAAAACGCAGATACGGGTGCTGAGCCAACTAGTTGATGACCCGCGCATGTCCATCGTCGAAATATCAGAATTAGTGGGGATGACTGCAAGACGAGTCCGACGAACCATCGTTGAATTGCAGGAAGGACGCGGAATTCGCTTGGCAATCTTTTGGAATCTTGGGAAAGGAGGTCTCAATGAAGTTCTATTGCGAATAGAGTGG
>JAGXOC010000097.1 GCA_019894665.1 Candidatus Thorarchaeota archaeon | reverse complement strand
TTTCCTCAATGTATGAATAGCAGGGTATGAGAAATACTTTCCCAATTGCCCTAAGTAGTCTGTTACTATAACCCATAAGTTGTGGGTTAGTCAAACTTTCATGAAGAGAAAAAGCGTCGAAAATGTACGTCGAAACGGATAAGAAGTAGTGCTCCCGTCATCTAGAAAAAGAAAAGAGTGAGATTGCGCGCAAACTTACTACGTGTCAGTCAACTTCGCCCGGGCGAAGTTCCAGAGAGGTGACAGCATTGACAGCTGCAGTTGATTGGACTGAAAAATACAAGAAGAAGATTCTAACAGCAACAAAGGCCATTAAGAAGATTTCACGGGGTTCGAGAATTTTCTTGGGGACAGGTTGTGGTGTACCATATCATCTTGTTCAAGAGTTAGCTGCTCATGCGGATAGGATGGTAGATAATGAGATTGTTCATCTTCTGACTCTTGGAGATACACCATCAGCAGATCCAAAATTCCAGAACCAGTTCAGGCACAATACTTTCTTTGTTAGTTCGAACATCAGAGATGCAGTGTCTGAGGGGCGTGCAGATTATACTCCCATTATGCTCTCAGATATTCCAGAGTTATTCAGACAAAAGAGAATGCCATTGGATGTTGCAATGATCCAGGTCAGTCCGCCAGACAGGTATGGTTACTGCTCGCTTGGTATCTCAGTAGACATAACAAAATCAGCCTTTGAAAGCGCAGACACCGTCATTGCTCAGGTTAACAATAAGATGCCAATCACACATGGCGACTCGTTCATTGACATTGGAGAAATTGACTATCTAGTACCATACAATGAACCACTAAGGGAGTTCCAAGGAGATGAAATTACCGAAACCATTGACAAGATTGGTGGTTTTGTGGCAAGACTCGTCGAGAACGAGTCTACTCTTGAGCTGGGAATTGGAGCTTTACCCCAATCAGTCTGTAACAATCTTCTAGAATCAGGGGTCAGAGACCTCGGCATTCATACTGAGATGTTCAGTGATAGCCTAATCCCACTTATTGACCAAGAAGTTGTGACTAATAAGAAGAAGACGATTCATAAGGGGAAGGTCATCGCTAGTTTTGCAATGGGTTCAGAGAAACTATATGACCGTATCAACGACAACCCCATGTTTCAATTTCATGACACAGCATATGTGAACGATCCCTATATTATTGGTCAGAATAGGAAGATGATTGCAATCAATTCAGCCCTTGAAGTGGACCTTACGGGACAGGTTTGTGCGGATTCAATTGGTCATAGGTTCTATAGTGGAATTGGGGGCCAAGTAGATTTCATTCGTGGTGCAAAGAGATCTCCTGGAGGAAAAGCAATAATTTGCATACTATCAACAGCTGCGGACGAAGGTGTTTCAAGAATAGTTTCTCGTCTAAGTGAAGGGGCTGGGGTTGTTACGACTCGTGGAGACGTGGATGTGGTAATAACGGAGTATGGTCTAGCTACCCTTGCAGGGAAGACCATAAGGGAACGTGTGCTTTCGCTCATAGCAATAGCACATCCAAAGTTCCGAAACGACTTGCTGGAAGCAGCAAAATCGATGCACTATGTCTTTGAAGACCAAATTCCATTCCTAGTTCAAGGAACGTATTTTGCTTCGGAGTATGAAATGACTGAGAGATTCAAGGGACCAGATGGACCTGTTGATGTTCATTTCAGACTGATTCGTCCAGATGATGCAGATAGAATCAAAGAGCTATTCTATGATCTCAGCGAAGAAAGCATCTATTTCAGATTCCTCACACCTCTCAAGAGTCTTCGTAGACAGACATTGCAAGACTTCTACAATGTAGACCAAGCCAGAGATATTAGCGTTGTAGCAGTAATCAAATCGAGCAAAGAAGGTGAAACTGAAACCATTATTGGTGCCGGAAGATATCTTCTCAATAGAAGTACAAACGAAGCCGAGTTCGCAATATTGGTCCAAGATGAGTATCAAGGTAAAGGGGTTGGAACATATCTATTGAACCATCTCATGAGAATTGCAAAGAGTAAAGGAATCGATGCTTTCATAGCTTATGTGCATCCCCAGAATCAACCTATGATTCGCTTCATCCACAAAACTGGCAAAGTTATTGAAAGCAAACTAGCCATTCAAGATGAAGAGTACGTCTTTCGATTGAAATTATAGAGAGAAGGGCGCTTTGCCCTTCCTACTACACTCAAAGGTGGGTTCTATTGTATTGTAATTGGAGTGAAAGATATGAGTAATCTGCTTCTGAAAGCTGGAACACTAATAGTCGGCGATGGTACAACTCTTGAGAATGTATCAATATTGATTCAAGGAGAGGAAATTTCGAAAGTCGGACAGGATATTACTCCTCCTCCTGATACCGAGGTTCTTGATTTTTCTGACCGTGTCTTGATGCCAGGAATAATAGATTCGCATGTCCATGTATGCTTTGATGGTGCCACAGATCCTGCAGAAGTGAAACTTTTCTCAGATGAGCTCCTTGCTATTCGTGGCGCTCAACTCGTAGAAACCTTACTCGAATTTGGTATAACAACAGTGGGAGATGCTGCAGGTAGAGGAAATGTTCCATTCGCGGTAAAAGAAGCAATTGAGAGAGGCCTTGTTAATGGTCCACGCTATCTTCCATGTGGCAGGATGATTACTATCAGTGGAGGAAGAGACCCACTTTCAGGAGCAAACCAAGCAGATGGTCCTGATGATGTTCGTCGTGCTGTCAGAGAAGAGATTGGTCGAGGAGCAAGTTACATCAAACTTGCTGCAACTGGAGCAATATCATCTCCGAACACCGAGAGTTTCAATTCTCAGTTTGATATAGATGAGTTACAGGCGGCTGCAAGTGAGGCTCGCAAAGTTGAGACTATGACACTCCTTGGAGGGATCTCATGAGTCTTGTCCAAACCTACTCAGTTGAGGCTCTGGTTGAAGTCTCTCAAATTTTGAGAGAGCGGTCTCGCCGGTGTGGTGGTAAATGTCTGACATCCAGTGTTTCAATTCATAAGATCATTGAACGTCGATTTGGAATCTCCAGGCTCAGTTCTGCAGTAATAGGGACCGTCATCATTAAACAACTTGTGGAAAAGGGCATGCTCGAGGTATGGTTCCAGAGACCAAGAAAGGCGATCTATCGAGTCGTCATTTAATGACAATCAAGAGAAGGTTTATTTGACCCAGCTCGGTATAACCGAGTGACATTGGGGTTTTCCCCACCAGCCCTTGCAGACTTTTTTCGTTCTTGCTTGTCTGCAGGGGCACCTTCTTGTTCTCTATCGATATATGCTCGTAGCTCATATCGTGTGAGGGTAGTTTATATTTGGCACCCACCTATACATAATCAAGCAAGAACAGCACGGTGTGCGTGAATCTAGTAGGACATACCGAGGCATACTGATTTTGCCTACACAACCTGCGAATAAGCAATTGATTGTGGAATAACTGCTAGTAGACGGGGAACCCTTACCGCGGGGCAAAGCGAAAATCCTTGTTGATAAATCCCCCAAGGAACTGTTGCTAAGACAGTTTCTTAGTAGGGAAAAATTCCTATGTCAAACTCGCAGGTAGAACCTGCTTCTAGACAAACACCCGATCCTTTTCACATCGGGGAAGAGAAATACCGAGATAGAAGTATCTCGCGCAATAACAATTCTGGGGGTTATCCATCATGAGTGATGATGAGGTCTCCACGACTGAGGAGATCAACCCTCTGGCTGTCTTCTTTCAAGTAGTCTTAAACGAATTACGTCGGAGGCTGACTCCTGAAGAATATGCGGATCTACTCAAGGAGTGTCAAATGAATGAGTGAGATGATTCTAGTTCAACCACTTATCACACAACGAATGACACGAAAAGTGAATTCGAAGGCTCAATGTATCTGATATAGACAACCCAGGGATGCAAGGGTTCTGAGTGCTTTATGATGCTGATGAACCCTTGAGCTTTCGTCTGGTTAAGAGGTGTAATATCAGGAAACTTACTCCAATTCCCACACCAATACCAATTCCAAGTAACCCCAGACTTGTGGGTAAATCAACGGGAGGATTACCTGTTGTGGGTGAGGTCGTAGTGATAATTCCACCATTAACGTGAAATACAAACACAACCTGGATCCAGTTCCCAGCCTCATCTGTTGCATTTACAAAGAGACTATGATATCCATCTACACTTGGTGCTGAGGTCACATAGGGAGTGCTCCATTCATCCCATCCAGCCAGATCCCATCTGAAATACACAGATACAAGATGCGAGTCCAAGACATCAACGGTGATTGAAGTACCTCCTATAATGGAAGCTCCTTCATCAGGAGAAGACAGCACAATCTCAGGTGCTGTATTATCAATCACAAACTGATACGACTCGGAATGACTGTTTCCTGCCTTATCAGTGGCATTAACGATAAGCCAATGCTCGCCTTCACCTGCAGGAGCAAAGAGTGCAAATGTCGCCACATCATAATAGACTGTCGCTGCAGAATCCCAACTCCATCCCACTGAGGCAAAATGTAAATCCACAATATCGAAATTCATCTGAGTTCCAGTCTGTAAGACAGCAAGGTTGCTGATATTTAGAAGGGAGATTGTTGGAGCTATATTGTCTGTAGAAAATTGAAAATGAGCGAGTCTCTGATTACCCGCAATATCAGTTGCATTCACATACAAATCATGACTCCCTTCACTTGAAGGCAAAGACGTTTCAAACTCAGACTCAAAGGACAAGTCATCTTCTAAGTCCCAATGATATGATACAATGTTGAGATATGTATCGGTAATCTCCAAGGAGATATTGGTGTCACTTACAAGACTCGACCCATTGACCTGATTCATCAGAGAGATTTCAGGAGGAGTGTCATCGCAGATCAGTGTAAACTGAGTATAATTCGAGTTACCTACTATGTCTGTTGAATTCACATGGAACGTATGGACACCATCACCAGATGGGAGGTATGTTTCGTATGGCGAGGAAAAAGTAGTCCAACTTTCAGAGTCCCAACCTGATACTACAATATCCAGGTGAACATCAGTGATATTGAAGATAAGAAGACTCCCACTCTTGAGGATAGAACTTTCTGGATAGTTTGTGATCTCATTTCTTGGTTCAGTTCCATCTATATCGACACTGACACTATCATATCCTCTCTGACCATAATTATCCTCACAGACTATACGGATAGTATGATTACCATCTGACGTGGTCAACAGATAGGTCTCTAATACCCAATCGTCTACAATCAGTCTTCCATCCACAAATATTGTGTAAATTGGATTGTAGATACTAGGAATAATATCAGAAGTGGATTCCCAGCTAAGTGATAGAGGCGAACTCTGTAGTTCTCCTTCTGATGGTGAGAGAATATTCGCCAGTGGAGGATTATTTGTCCCAAGGTAATTCAGTGTTCTATTCATCAAGTCTACACGGTCAGCTGAGTCTGATATTGAATCAAACGCAAATCCAAAGAAAACACCTTCAACATAAGGTGATTGAGTAGCAGTATACTCATCAAAGCTGCTACTTTCAAACTCGAATAGGCCTATACTAGCCTCCATTGTTCGTAACCAATCTGCGCCTCCACCCATCTGAGAACCATCACCACCACCATACGAGTAATTTGTTCCAAAATAGGGAGTTCCAACGCTTCCGAGGACATTCTCGGAATTCGACCCATCACCGATGTAATCATTCACCCCGAAATTTGAGCTTAACCAAGCCTCGTAACCCGATTGGTATGCGCGCCATGCTATCTCTGTTCCAGTAAGTAACATTTTGCGTCGTGATACATCAACTAGATAGGTTTGGATAGCATTACGTTCACCCGATGAGAGTGGATTTGAGTCGTCCCCAGTAAACCAAACCACGAATTGGTATTCTAGCAGATCACTGGCGGTAGGAGAACCATTTGTGGTCGTATGCCATGTGGAGTATCCTGAGTTCTCTTCATTACCTAGCAGCTCCAACGCATGAGTGTAATAATCTGTGATGTTGGTATCATAATAATCGCAGACAATTAGGATACGGGGCCGATACCATTCGAGTGTGGCTTCAACTGAAGTATACATTGTCCCATGACCAGTTTCCTGTTTAGCTTCAAATGTCACATTTCCTGCTGGAAGACATGTCACATCGAGGGTATACTCAAAGAATTGAGAGGTTGAATTGTACCATTCAGTGATGTTGACCCATGAATCATTGTTCCACCGTAGTAAGAGATCGACACCCTGTATCAAAGTGGCATTTACTTTTACAGTAACATTGCCAGATAGGAGTTCTCCTTCAACTGGAGTGATGAAGTTCATTCCAATAAGATCTTGACTCGTAATAGCGGAAGATTGTGCAATAAATAAGTCCTCCATTGCTACATTAGCAGTTATACTCACAGTGCAACAAAGTACAATTCCAACCAGAAGCACAAGAAATGGTCGATTCAACACTTATCCTCCAGACCTAGCACGATGTCAGTATGCATTCATCCCTAAGAACTATAAACTTCTCGGTTCAATGGAAAAGAATATCAGATTACTGAGTTAGAAACCGAGAAGTGATTCCCTCTTCGCGACAGAATCAAGAACTCCTCCACCATCCACATTGATGACTTCACCAACAATGTAGCTTGCTCCCTCAGAAGCGAGGAACACCACAGTTTCAGCTATGTCCTCTGGCTCACCAACTCTCTTCAGCGGCACTTCGACATTGATATAGCTCTCGACCTTTTCCAGAATCAGTCTTGTTGAGACCTCGTATCTTATGGAAGAGTCGCACTCAATACAGGTGATAGTGACAGTCACCTTGTCATTACTCTCCGTGATCCCAACAAACAACCTCTTCAGCCACAGCTCTGGAATGTCACCTTCACAGTCACAGACGACCTGGTCCCCTTCAACGATCTTAATGACCAACACTCTCTCCTCCCAACAGGCCGCGGTCACGCAGATCGTTCCGTATTACGTCCGGCCTCCACATGCTCTCAAGGTCTAGCACACGATTCATGAGCTTCATTGCAGCCTCGGGGATTTGCTCCTCGAGCTTGGCACCGGTGATGACGATCTTACCGGAGCCAAATACCAGGATCACAGTCTTTGGGTCCTTCATCCGATGTATCAGACCAGGGAATTGCTCAGGCTCGTATATGCAGTTCTCGAGTGTCATGACTAGCCGCTCGAGGTCTACAGGAAAACCGAGTCCGCCACTGGCCACGATGTTCTGTATTGTGATCTCAGGTGTGCCCGTTATCCTGATGCCGGCCTTATTGAGGTTCTTGACAATCTTATGTACAGCCCTCCTTGACTCCTTCACACTCTTCGCTCCCGTGCACACCATCTTTCCAGTAGTGAAGATGAGTGTGGCTGTCTTCGGCTTCTTGAGTCGATAGACAAGACCTGGGAACGTTTCGGGGTCGAACTCAACGTTCGGCATAGTGGCTGCAATCTCAACCAGGTCAAACCTCTGATTGAGAACGACAGAAGCTACAATGTTCTCAATGCTAGTCGTGATTTTTTTTTTCGGCGTAATGACACTCTCTGATTTCTCTACAGTAAGAGAACCACAGGTTCTTCCTATGCTTCTTTGCATTTACTCTGGGATGGATGGTTTCGCGTGCCGAGTCTACTTGGAATCTCAAGAAGGAGATCATTGATAGCCTGATTGACATGCTATTCGGAGATGACTGAGGAATCTCACTTATCAAAACTTCGCCCGGGCGACCAGTACAGAAAGACTCCTTCTGTAAGAAAGTGAGTAAACCGAGGCACTTATTGGGGTCCTTCTCCCAGAGTTCCTTGAAAGTCGAAAGTTCTTTCGTAGTTCAAAAAAAACGTTCCAAATACCCTAAGCTAATCAACATGAAGATGAACAAAGATTTTCTACTCCCCTCACCAATCGAAGGATCATCCCTTCTTCTTACGTCTTCCATGGTCATCATCGTCGTGTTTCTCTAATCAGTTTCTAACCGTTTTAAGAACTCCTCAAGCCTCACCATATCTTTCTTGCTGGTCTCAATCGCAACTTGAAGCATCGCTTGATGGGCCGTCAATTGTAATTCTAAATATTTGACACCTTCTTCCAGGTCTGCGATCCTTGAAGCCTGTGAGATGGCAATCGCCTTGAGTTGTTGTTCTTGTTCTTGGACCTTGTTATTCAGTTTGCTAACAGAGATATCGATCTCTAGAAGCAAGACCTCCTGGTGTTCGACATAGAAGTCCGAGAGATCTTGCTTACTGTACTTCCGGTATGCCTGTGTCAGATAACCCTCATGTCCCATGAGTGCTTCAACAACATCTAGTTTTAGAACCGCACCTAGCCTGGTACGAAACCATTTTCTGAGAGCATGAGGTCTCAGAGTGAACCGATTGGTCGTTTTATCCCTAATTAGGAGACCAGCTCGTTTCACAGCAGTATTCCACATGTGATAGCCAGTGACAGGCTCAAATGGAAACAATCTATCATCATTCTTCGACTTACCTTCCCATTTGTCTTTAGGTGTGGTGTAATGTTTCTTCCACTGACTCCGACGGACTGCCGTCTCAAAATAATCAACACGCTCAAGAAGCCATTTACTAAGGTCTTCCTTCGCCTCTGGTGTCATAAAACCAACTCGCTTCTTGCCAGACTTGGTGGTCTCACGTCTGAAATTGACATGTGGTGCTAGGGTCGGGTGTTCCAATACCAAGTCTTCCACACGTAGGCTCATGATTTCTCCAATCCTAGCCCCTGAGGTTGCCATGAGTCTGAACAGAGCCTTTCCAACCGTAGGAAGGAAACCGATGATCCTCCTGAGTTCTGCATTACTCGGCACATGGTCCTCTTGAACAGCATCGGTCCTGCCCTTCATTCTTTTTCGTTTCAATCCCTTCCAGAAGGAACTTCCCATTTCAAGATCATGTTCTGAAAGAAAACTTTTCACAGCAGACGCTCTTGCCCAGATAGTCTTTGGAGCATGACCCTTCTCTTCCTCCTTCGTGACGAAGGCATAGATCACTTTCTCCAAGTCTTTGTTGTTTTTCTCTCCAGAAATATATTCATCAAGAAATCTCTCTGAGATATCATCGAGTTCTTTATCGTCACTTGCACCAAAAAAGTTCTTCAGAGAGTTTCGATATGATCCACGTGTACTTGAACTCCGGTAGGTATTCAACCATGTTTGTAATCTGACCTC
>JAGXOC010000096.1 GCA_019894665.1 Candidatus Thorarchaeota archaeon | reverse complement strand
AACGATACTGTATGGTTAATGCCGCCCTGAACAGTGAGTGAATCCAATGAAGTCCAAGTCCACCATCACGATTCTGATAGCCCTATTCCAGTAAGTGAAGCCAACCTTCCCTAGTCCGATTTCTCTAGCTCATCAATATGCTCACTTAGTTTCATGATGTACCCTCGGCTCAGAACTGCAACAAGTGGTCCAAATGGTACAGGAATTGGACCCCCCATGAAACGTCCCACGGATAACGATCCAAAGAAGAAGATGGAGAGGAAGATTGCCCAAACAACCGTCACGCCAATCATCGCCATCAGAACACCTCTTGATGTTGTCTTCTCATATGAGAGTCTGCGGAGCATCCATGATGAGAATATACTAACGATAAGAGCAGGGACTGAGAGCACGAGAAATGTAGCGGCGTAGGAGATGGTCAATCCAAAGTAGGTCCCTATTATTGGCAAGTTCATCAAATCTAACCTCCAAAATAAGAAGTAGATGCTGAATGTGGGATAGATAAAGCTGTCATATGTAACAGTAATGGGTGTAAAGAGGAGTACTAGGATTGGTAGGGGTTCCCTTAGTGTTCGAGTGGTCTTCCAATCACCTATTGTATCAGGAGAAACTACGTCATCCTGGTCTATTCCCAATTTCGACTCCCTCCGTTCTGCTGAAACGGTTCTTGTGCCATATGCACTCAGTTCCTTAAATCTTTTTCAAGAAAATCTCGTCAGAGAAAAACGCGTAGAAATGAACATCTAAATCCAAACACCTACTGTATAGAACAGGGAAATAAGGTGCGATGAAGTCGTCATGGACTCTGTTATGTTTCGGTCTACTTGTATGCAGTTTCATACTCATGCAACCGCTTCCCACCCATTTCACCCCCGAGAGGCATGACTCGAAACCAAGTCCAACTCAGTCAATACCCCTATCACCAGCTCAAGAGATTGGAGATAATAGATCATTCTGGGCACTAAATCTTGACACAATGGAGTACTATATTGCGGATGCGTATCTACTTGCGATTGGAAATCTCTGCTATATCTACTTCGAAGACCTAGTGATCTCTATCATTGGCGAGGAAGAGGCAAATGCAAGGGCTGAGACCTACAGGGATGAGTTTGATACCAACATCTATTCAAGGGTGACTGACCTGGCAGGAAACCCCAATGGCACACTCGGTGACGCAGACGGAGATCCAAGAGTCTACATTCTGATAGCCGAGCATCGCCAGAGCTACTACCGGCAATTAAACGAGGTTCCTGGCGAATATTCGAACCTGTGCGAGATGGTGTACATCTGCTACCGAACGAGCAATCCCGTGAGAACGATAGCCCACGAGTTTCACCATCTGGTCTGGTTTAATTACGAGTTTGATGAGGTCCATTTCATTCTGGAGGGGCCAGCTGAGTATGCCATGTACTACTCCGGCTACGTTCCAGCCAATAACTGGACCGTTCGGGTTCAAAACTTCCTCGAAGACATTGACGATTCGTTAATCTATTTCGAGGTCGAGGCCCAGGATTATGGGACCTGCTATCTCTTCGCGTTCTATCTGGCGGAGCAATATGGCGTGCAGTTCCTACGAGACATGGTGCAACACGGGGATGATGGAGCCGTGGGTTTGGAAACCGCACTTGATGCAGCAGGATATAACATCTCATTCAATGAACTGTATCTGGACTGGATGACAGCCCTGACCATCGATGAGCAGGGTTTCGCAGATGACCGGTATTGCCTCCGAGACATGGATGCGACCATCCAAGATTTCACGACCATTGAGTCCCTACCCTATCAGGATGACAGTCTACCGCTGTATTGCTACGGATCGAAGGTATACCAGCTGACATCACCACCTGACAGATTCAGTATTGAGATGAGCCAACCAGCTGATGGTGTAGCAGGTATCTCGGTTGCATACAGAGATCTACACGGCTGGCATGTTCAACAGGTGCAGAAAGAGGGCAGGGCAATCATGAATGTGACAGGAGAATCAATAGACACAGCTCATGTGATTGCAAGCCATCTGTTTTCCGAAACTCCAGCAGGAGATATTGACTTTGGATCGGGTCCTCAGGAGACGGTTCAAGTATTCATGTATGAAGGTAATGAAACCACAGACACACCAACACCCACAACTCCACCAGTCAACAATAGCCCTGCTCTACTCATCATTGCTGGAGCGATGCCCATCTCTGCAACAATCATAGTGTTTGTCCTCATGCTGCGGAAGAAAAGGGAACCGCTGTGAATCTGAAATCACTCTTTCCCTCAAGTTAACCTCCCATTGACTCCTCTATCCGACGTTTGTTTTTATCGTTAGAAAACGATACATCATGGTCAATGCCGCACTGAACAGTGAGTGATTCCAATGAAGTCCAAGTCCACCATCACGACTCTTCTTGTTCCAATAAAAGAGAATCATATGCTAGGAGCTGTGGTTGTTTCTACATTCAGAACATCTAGTATGAAGTTCTTCGAGTGATAATGATTTGTCTACCTTTGAATTCTTAACTTCATCAGTTTGAAAAAGAGAATCGGTATCTTCCTCTTTCCAATCTAACGGACTCTGGTGATTATACCCTCTTCTTACCATCTCAGTAGCTAGTTCATCATGACGTTTTTTGAGACTCTTCAACTCTAGTAGATTATTGCGTGCATATCCATCAAGTCTTATCCCTGACTTGAGTGTGCCCAAAATCATGTGCGTTTCAACATGCTCTCCGAGTAAATGCTTCCTGCACATCGTTGTAGTATCAACCATCCACATCCTCATGAATTTCATGATTCAAGGTTTTACTAATAAGAACGGTGAAAGGGTCACGAGATCTAGGTTGTTGACTTGTAGATTCTTCGTAAAATGATGTTTATTCTTCATATTTCAATTCAATCTCTTCATCTTCTGTAGTCAGTGCAATTACTTTTTCAGGTCCTCCTTCTTCTGTGAATTCAAACCTTAGAGCTCGAGCGCTATATTCTCCAATGAATTCCATCTCATTGTAAGGTTCAAGAATCTCCTCGAAGTCACCAATCTTGATTACGAGGTCACCATCCTTGACCAAGAACTCGACCTGATTCTTCCGTTTGTATTTCCCTTCCAATTTCTGCAGACTCTCGGGAGTAACTTCTTTCTTAGGGTATTTGAAAAACTCAGTGAGTGGTTTTTCCTTGCGATATCTTCCAACTGGAGCTATCAACACAACAAACTCTTCATCTACGTTCAGACCAAGTAGTTTATCCAACTTGTTTTGCTCATAGTACCCTATTGCGACTGTTCCTAGATTGACGGCCTCACATGCCATGTAGAGACTTTGATTTACAATCCCTAGGTCTACAGCGATGAACTTGTGAGAGAGGATTGTATAACGCCACTCAGTTCGGTAAGGAACGGCTGCCCAACAAAAGATGACTGGAGCAGTTCCGACGAACTTCTGGTCAAAAGCGAGCTCACCCATCTTTTCTTCTGCATTCTCGATACTCTTGATGTACATTAATTGATGACTAAACGCGATGTAGCGATACAGACCCGGTTCAAGCCCACTCACATTATTGATGACTAGATACGTTTCAAGCGGACTCTTGGCCCCTGCAGAAGGAACAGTACGCTGAACTCCCCGACCTGATTTTAGTACCTTCTTTACTCCCTGAGTGCTCCAGAGGAGGAAGGATAGTTCTTCCAAAGTTAGAGGATCTGAAGTGTATTTTCTTCTACTCTTTCTGTTATTGACAAGATCAAGAAAAGGGGCTCGGCCAATGGTAAATTCATCAGGATGAATCAAATCGATAAGACTAGCATCCTCGGGATACGGTTGTTGAAAAAGAGGAGGCGGAACTTTCTTCTTTTCATCTGATTCTGGGACAAGTTCATCGTATTCTTCAGAATCAAAAAAGTGTAGGAATCTTCTTCTCTCTTTCATATCTGTGAATCTTCTTGAGAGATTGATTAATGTAATCAATTAAGCATAAAGGAGTCGCTTATAGCTCTGCACTCATCAGTGTAATTTATCAGTAGTGCCCTTTTACCCAGCTCAAGGTCATCACCTTGGAATCACTATTATCCAGTGTAGATCCCGAGCGAATCTACCAACACATTCTGAAGACGGAGGGTGAGAAACATCCCCTCCATAGCCCTGAGTGGATGGAGGTATGTGCAGACTATATCCTTGGGGAGTTTGAGTCGTATGGTTTCAGAGCAAATGCCCATGAATTCAAGGTCGAGGGGTTTGACTACACTTTTCGAAACATTGAGGCCAGTACAACGGGAGATGGACCTGAATTTCTCATTGTCTCTCACTATGACACTGGCCGACATGCACCCGGTGCCAATGATAATGGGTCCGCGATTGCAGTTATGCTTGAGGCTGCACGAATCATCTCTCTCAGTGAGTCCTCAGCTGCTATCCGGTTCATTAGTTTCAATCTAGAAGAGCTCAATCCTCTTAGAACGCAGAAGGTAGAGGAACTCGCCCTTGCATATGAAATTCGTGACAAGAGTGGGCGATACACATCTTGGGACACTTCGAAGGTGATGGAGCGATTCTCGAATCTACACACTAAATTCGCCATGACCGCCGCTTCCTACGCAGAGGCCACAGCACAGGCAATAGCAGAACTGGATGAAGAACTCACCTCCTCTGAGCGCAAGTATCTTGAGGGAATTCAGACGCTATCTGAGGGTATCACACCTACGAACTGGCCTGGAAAGACAGTCTTGATGGGTAGTAGTGCCTGGGTACGTGATGCTCTGCAGAGGGGCCAGCAGGTGAAGGGAGTTCTCAACCTCGAGACTATGGGCTACACCTCTGATCGGAAGCATTCCCAGCAGTTTCCTCCAGGTATGAGTCCTGACATGTTCGAGATCTATGGCACTAACCCCGATATGCTGACTGGCAACTTTCTCTTCACCTTACGAGACCTCAATTCAAAGGGGTTGGCCGAGCAATTCTGCACACAATGCAGACATGAGTCAGTTCAGTTACCCTATGCATGCCTTCAGACAGACATCACCTATGAGCAGGCTGCACATGGCATGCGTGACATTTTACGGTCCGACCATGCCCCCTTCTGGAGAGAGAACATTCCAGCACTATTGCTCACAGATGGTGCCAATTTCCGTTATCCCTACTATCACACGCATGCGGACACCATCGATAAACTGGACTTTGATTTCCTTGCAAAGATATGCAAAGCAGTTGTAGCCACAGCACACAGTTTCTGATTAGAACATCGCAAAACAGTATCAATTCAAATGACTTACTGACGTATGAAGACAAAAGATATGTAAGCACAGCTAAGACTGCAGACCTGGTCTGATGCAGATAGGAGTTAGTTTAGCTGAAACACAAGATATTCTATTTCACAGGAACCGGTAACTCTCTGATGGTAGCAAAGACAATCAGTAAAGCCCTTGGAGATACAGGCGTCGCCTCCATTGCACGGTTTCAGGATGAAAGCTCAGACAAATCATATGACACGTTGGGCTTAGTGTTTCCCGTTTATTGGGAAGGACTACCGCCCAAAGTCCTGGAATTTCTCCCAACATTGAAGGATCACAAAGGGAGTTACATCTTTGCAGTTGCGACACATGCTGGAGACCCTGGACCAGTACTTCCTCAACTTAGAGTGGAGTTACAACAGATCGGTCTAGACCTCTCTGCAGGGTTTCTCTTGAGGATGCCCACGAACTATATCATCGGTTATAGTGCTCCTACAGAGCACAGCATACAATCTAATCTCAAAAATGCAGACCAAGCCATTACTGAAATGGTGGATATAATTAGGAATAGAACCATCAATCCTCCGTCTTCTGAATTCTCATCTTACTCTGGTGTTTCTAGCAGTTATCAGCAATTCATAGCAGGAGTAAACGGTTCCGATGAAAAGTTCTGGGTTGATGAGAATTGCACAGAATGTGAGGTTTGTGTGAGAGTATGTCCAGTTCAAAACATACGCATGAAAGAGAGTAGACCAGAGTGGCTGCATATGTGCGAACAGTGCCTTGCTTGTATCAACTGGTGCCCAGAGAGAGCTATTCAGTTTGGAACTGGTACTGAAAGTAGAGGTCGCTACAAGAATCCTCGAGTTACTATCGAGGATATGGAACTCTAGAGGATTTCACAAATAGGAGTAGCACTAGACAGCTTCACTTGTCTTTCAAATGGTTTTTAGCGAGGCTCACCTATCAATATCCACCCATTAACGAAAGGTGATGTTACGTGACAAGAGTCCTCGCAATCAATGGTAGTGCAAACATGGAGAAGGGCAACACACACAAAGTGCTGACTGCTTTCCTCGAGGGAATGAAAGAGGCGAACGCAACGGTCGAGACAGTCTTTGCTAAACGCCTTAAGATCAGACCCTGCCTAGGCGATTTCCAATGCTGGTACGACAAGGTCGGGGAGTGTATCCAGACCGATGACATGGAATCACTCTACCCGAAGTTGCGAGAAGCTGACATCCTCGTACTCGCTACACCCGTCTACCTTCCCCTCCCCGGTGAGATGCAGAACCTGCTGAACAGACTCATGCCGATTGTAGAGCCTGTTCTGGAGGTCCATGAGGGACGAACGCGAGCGAAGTTCCATGACGATGTCAAGATATCCAAGATAGTACTGGTATCTGTAGGAGGTTGGTGGGAGAAGGATAATCTTGGAACCGTCGTCCGAATTGCAGAAGAGATTGCAAGGAATGCCAGTGTGGAGTTTTCAGGGGCACTCTTGAGACCTCATGCATCTCTTATGAACGAGAACAAGGAGAAGGGAGAGGAGGTCCTGAGTGCGGCGAAGAGCGCAGGGGCTCAATTGGTCAGAGAGGGAAAGATATCTCCTGACACGCTTGATACCATCAGCCAACCTTTGATATCCGAAGAAGAGCTCATAGAGCGAAGTAATGTGGCGTATCGAAAAGCAAAGGAATCCAGTTCGTAGAGTGAGAACCTGTGTCATGAGATTCACACATCTTGGGAACATTGAAATAACACTACAATACTGAGAACGAGGTATGGCGGATATAGAGATTTTTCCTACTGAGTTCACATCAGAGGGAGAAACAATCAGAGGTAACTTCGTCATTCCAAGTGGTGAGGGTCCATTTCCAGGTATCTGCAAGTTCCATGGTCTCCCAGGTGGACCTGACCAAGTTGACGGCTTTGCGATGAATCTCGCTGAAGCAGGATTTGTGGTGCTGACGTTCGACTTCCGTGGGTTCAGACAGAGCGAAGGGTTGTTTACTCTTTCTGGTCAGATAAAGGATGCAAAGGTGGCCCTCACCCATCTCTTAGATTCGGACCTGACTGTTGATTCATGGTCTGGAATTTACGCAGCCAGCTGGGGGGCCGCAGTCGCAATTTGCGCTCTTGCTGAGGACCCACGTTCTAATGCATTGTGCCTGAGAGCTCCTATCTATGACACACTCTGGTTTGCGCAATCTCCAATGATTCGCCCTGCTGTTGATTCTATAGCTGAAACTGATCCTACTCAGATACGGGGAATCGATGACCCGGAACTCCAAGAGGAGATGTTGAGAAGAATGGTCGAAGATGCTAAGGTGCATAATCCAATGAATGAGATATCAAAGATATCTCCCAGACCGATGCTGATAGTCCACGGTACTGATGATGTTGGTGTTCCCTTAGCAGGTGTCAAACGATTGTATGAGCTGGCGGGTGAACCAAAGGAATTGGTCATTGTGGAGGGTGCAGATCATAACCTTTCAGACCCTCGCGTATATGCGATCACAATGAAAACTGGTGTTGACTGGTTCAAAAAACACTGGGTCAGAGTATCATAGAATAATTACTACAGACTTATGAAGAGCCTGAGAAACATTTCTTATTCCAGCCACTCTTTTCTCAAATCAAGGAAATAGGTCTGTATTTCCTCTTTCTTGTCATTAAAGATGATTGTAACTGTCATTTCGAAGCTGCCCCACCCGACGCTTTCAAGAGTGAACCGTTCATCTCTATTTCTCTTGACTCAACTGGAAGTGCTATTTACTAACCAATTAACTTAACAAATGGTCATATGTCTATCTCATTAATATGGAAATCATATACAAACATGCGAACAACAAGGGCTTGTGGAGAGTTCAAAAAACACTGGAATGCAATTCGATAAGGATCGTAACTACATTCCAGTGTGGCAAATACAGGACTGGTTCCATGCTTATGAGTCGCTATTCTTCCAATCCTGGGACGTCTTTCGAGGGTCCTCAGAAGGCTCAACAAAGACTCCTGGGTCCACTCCTGCTATTACTGATAATATATATCTAGTCAGAGGTTTGGAGAGCAGCTCTAGCAACTCGTCTACTTGCTTAGATCGTTCTTCACTGTTCATCAGCCATTTCCTCCAGTCGAATTGCCTTTCTCTTGGCACGGATGAGGAATAGTGTGAACAACAATGCTGACCCAATAGACGAGGTGATCAATCCAATCCACTCCAGAGAGAATAGCTGGATTTCACCTGAATATGGGAGGAGGAATGCTAGTGCAACACTAAAAACTGCCCCAATGACAAGTAGAGTGATGATGAAGAAATTGTTTCTATTAGGCGATCTAATGAAGAACCAATTGGCGGACAGAAAGACCATTGAGGAGAACCCAAGTCGATACTTCCTGATTATCCCGACCATCTTCGTTATTGACACAATTAAGACTGCAAACCCAACCAAGGTCATCATCCCCGAAAGCCAGAAGACCAGGTCCCATGTTCCATAGGACAGCACCAATGGAATAACGCCCAAGAGTGTAGCCACTATGCCAATTATCAGACCCAGCTGGCTCAGGAAGAGTTGCAGTTCTTTTCTGGGACTCATTGACATTACAGCTGAGAGAACACCATAGCTATCAATCTTGACGTCCTTTGCCACTTGATCGACGAGGATCAATGCACGCTTTCCTAGGTCAGTTATCTTATAGTCGCCGTTCGTTCGCTCGATCAGTCCTGCCTCATTGAGTTCTTTCAGGTGATAGTTAAACTTCCCACTCATAAGAGATGGATCTAGATTAAGCACGTGCATAATCTCTGTGTAGGTAGCACTACCTTTCTCAGAGATTTGCCGCATTATCGTTCTACGTGTTGAACTGGACAGAGCCTTCAACACGTCTTCGGATTTTGAATTCATTTTAATCACAGGAAATACGTTGGATTCTAGATATTTAA
>JAGXOC010000095.1 GCA_019894665.1 Candidatus Thorarchaeota archaeon | reverse complement strand
ATCTAATGTATGACCTCGAACCTGAATTCCTTTCTTGTCAGATCGTCATGGCTTGTGAAATATTCGGACCAGAGTATCTGCCGTACAGGCAAGAGAAACAGATGTATTTCTAAATTTCAAATCGAACAAATGGTAATTGAATCAAGTAGAATCTCCTGGGAGGCACTGCCTACTCTTATGAGATAGGCGAAACAGGAGCATCCATTCCGGGGAGTGGCTGACTGGATTTCAAAAAACATAAAACAGTCTTCAATCTCGACAGTGGACGGGTTGCAGATAGGTCCTTTGGGCACACACCAAGAATCTATCTCAAGATGACAGCAGTGAAGGTCGATGAAATGGAGGTGAAGCATCTACCAGCAATAGTTGCTCTCTCCTGCTTGTTGCTGTCACTGTTCGTATTGTTCGTTGCCATTCTGGCAATGAATTCTGGTCATATGATCTATACTATTGACGACATCTACGTTCATCTGGCTATTTCTAGGAATCTGAACGAGTTCTCCGTGTTCGGAGTGACTCGATATGAGTTCAGCTCTAGTTCATCGTCGCCATTTTGGAATCTGATAATCTCTGCAGGGTTCCTTCTGGTGGGAGTCAACGATATGTTACCTCTGGCTCTCAATGTCATACTGGCATCAGTCGCCGTGGTGACAGTTTATGCATTGCTAAAAGACATCGATGCGAGTCCAAGATATATCACTGGCGTACTGCTATCGTTTGTCTTCTTCACTTCGCTACCGGGTCTCGTCTTCACAGGAATGGAGCACATCCTTCACATAGTCCTGTCACTGATCTTCGTCGCCCTCTCATCAAGAATCCTCTCCAGCGAAGAGAGCACTGGCAGAGAATCATTGCTTTTGTTGGTGGTGACTCTTTTCGTTTCTGCCATTCGCTTTGAATCCATATTCCTAGTCATGCCAGTAGCCTTCTTGTTCTTGATGAAGAGAAACTGGAGCCACGCTTTGACTGTTCTGGGTATGGCGGCTTTCCCATGGATTGCATATGGTATCGTATCCGTGCAGAATGGCTGGTTCTTTCTTCCGAACTCGCTTATCGTAAAAGGGATCGATGTCATCAATCTTGGCATTGGTTGGTTTCTCGTTCGCGGTATTGTTAACTTGGCAGTATCACCACACTTACTTGTACTCCTAGTCGCATCTGTCAAATTGCCTCGTTTCCAAGACCAAGGATTCTGGCACATTGCCAACGTGACGAAGTTGATATTCGTTTCATCTTGTCTGATGCATCTAGAGCTGGGTAGAGTCGGATGGTTCTTCAGGTATGAGGCCTACTTGGTCGCACTTGGTATCTTCACAGTTGCAGTCCAGAGCCGCAGGTTCTTCTCCGAACTCAATCTAGCTTCGCTGAGAATTCCAACAATACAGACGAGTCTAAACAAGAATCGTTTGTATGGATTGGGCTTGATTGTACTGTTCATTGCGCCATTAGCGGCACGAGGTGCTCTATGTATCTACTGGACACCCATCGCATCCAATAACATCTACAATCAGCATTATCAGATGGCTCTCTTTCTCGATAGGTATTACACCGGTGAAACTGTTATGTTGAATGATATCGGTTATGCAAACTACCTATCCGACATTGTGTGTATTGACAAATGGGGTATTGGTACACTAGATGTTGGGCAGTCGTTTCTAGAGGGTTCGATTAGTGTAGACACGATACGAATCACTGCGGCGTACCATAGTGTCAAGATTGCAATATTATACCTAGATGGACTTGTTCCCGAAGAGTGGGAGGTGGTGGGCTATTGGACAATTCGCAACAATGTTGTGGCATACAACAGCACAGTCGCATTTCTTGCAGTGATGCCGTCTGAGAGAGATAGACTCATCGATAGCCTAATACAATTCTCATCGGGTCTGTCCGAGGATGTCATAGAGAGTGGTCTATACACCACACTAGTCTAATGAAACCATAGAGTACTAAGAGATTCAAAAAGCTGAGTCCAACTGTTAATATCAGTATGAAACGAATTGAGACCTCAGAGGATACTAGCGATTAACATCGACGCACTCGCGCCTCTAAACATATCGTCATGGCACGGGAAATCTTTGGTCCAAGATCATTCTTCGAACATCACGAGCATCTAGGGAAACTCCAGAATTAACCTCGCTGCTGGCAGAACAGTACAGTGCTCTCACTATGGAATTGGTTATATCACACCTCACCAATATGAACGTGACCAACTCATATACCGGAGTGGTTCGAATGCAAGACAATACGGAAAAGGTAGCTCCGAGTTCGAAGAGAATTACCATCGTTGTGGTATATTTACACTGATACTGCTTGCTCTATTTGCGCCGTACATGGTTTTCTACCAAGGGTCATCAGATTCAACCCCATACTTGGTTGCCGCAGTTACTTGGAGATTCATCAATCTAGGTAATGTATTGAACCCACCGGGTGGAACTGTACTGTTTCTACCCAATCTTGGTGCAATTCTAATCGGTATTTTGGTTGCGTCTCCACGCCTCATTTTTGTATTAGTCATTAACCGATCTCTTCGAGAAAAGAGTCAACCTGGAGAGTTCTTTCTTGCATCAGCGTTAATCGTCTTCCAGCTATTGGCCCCGTGTGTCTTTTACTACTTCAATCCGTTTTACATTGAATTGCCCGGAGGCGGAGGACCACTCGCATGGAGACCTGCGCCCCCAGTAGGCTCGTTCGTTTGTGTGCCGGCTCCGATTCTGCTCTGTGTGGGTCTATTGGTCCTTGGCTTATGGAAAACCAAATGGACTGCACTGGAATCTGAATCCTGAGTACTCGTATTGGGCAGGGAGATTTTTGGTCCTAAGTATTTGCCTTACAGACAAAAGAAGCAGATGCCATATCCTCCGTAATCTCCAGTATTCATTACCAACCACACACTTGAGGTGGGTCGTCAGTCACTCTTGGTATTGTTGAACTATACATCTAGAGAAGATAACAGCTTATGTTAACCGTTCTGAGCTCATACGAAAGCGAGTGTACCGGTTTGAGCTCCCCCAAACTCCTCAAGAGAAGGTCGTGTCCGGCGTCAGATCTTTTAAAAAGGATTAATAAAGAACATTCATACGATAGTCTTAGGGGGCTGTTGTCACTGACCTTGGTAACGTTTATCGCGTACGTTTGTTTGGTTCTTCTGCTAGGCATGATTGTATACCCCAAGTTCACGATCTCAGGGAGGGCATATTACCAATCGGGACTGATGGTCAGTGAGTATAGAGGCATGGGACACTCCGAATCAGTGATTGAGAGAAGAATCAGAGGACTCACGCGTGCCTCTTTGAGTATGACCTCTGAGGAATCAGAGCTAGCTAAGCGAACCCTTGGCTTCTTGTTGAAACGCAGAGGAGAGGTTGGTCGTGTAGCTCGTGCTGTTGTTGAAAGCCCTTCTCGCCTCTCAGGTCCAGATGACCACGACTTCCCATCGCTCTATGTACCGTGGCATAGTGTTACCATTGCAATAGGTGCTGTCTTCTTTGTTTGGGGTTTTCTCTCGATTGTTATAATGGATTTCACTGGCTCGGCTTTCTTCACCCTCGTTATTGCCATCCCTCTCCAGCTGCTGCTCGCCATCTTATTCTTCGCATCAGTGCTACATGAGCGGGGAGAGACAGGCAAGAACAGGGCCAGAATTGAAGAGGTTATGTGTTATCCGTAGTCCGACAGAAAGAAGTCCTCCAGAGATGTATACGGACTCAAGTGGCCAAAGTGATGAAAGTATCGTGAGTATCTGCCGTACAGGCAAGAGAAACAGATGTAGTTTAGATAATTCATTGAGAGAGGGTCATCTTCTCTTCATCACTCTTTTTGATACGAACTACATCGATGTCATAATGTTTGCTTTATAGGTAAACATATTATTTTGTTGATAAATATGGTTAACAAAATACATTGTTAATAAAAAAGGTAAACTTATAACAAAGTTAGGATATTTTGACACAATTATATATGTGGTGTTCCTATGAAGATGTTTCAACGAGTTCTTGGTCTACTGATGACGGTGGCAAGTGGCACTGCTCTGTATCTGATTGTTTCGTTTCCAATACCCTCACTGAATACAGAGTTCTTCACAATTCTCTGTGGGTACTTGTTGGCGATGTTCTTGCCCGGCCTGTTGATTGACTTAGTCTTTGGAAGGTTAGAAAAAGGGTTTGAAGAAGACATTGCGTCCAAATGTGGCGGTTTGCAATACGGAGGCTATCTTATAGGATACGTAGAGAGGAGCTTGATATTTCTGGCAATTGTGATAGCTTATTTTGATAGCGCGTTATCCTATACATCAATTCTCAGCTTTCTCTCAGTCATTGTTGCTGGTAAGGCTATTTTCCGGTACTCAAGTAAGGAAACCAATGATCGTGCATGTGCAGACTGGTATATTCTAGGCACGCTGATGAGTATTACGATGGCTCTGGCGCTGACATGGGGGATCTTCAGATTTCTGTTAATCGGGTGAGGAGACGATGATTGCAGTTATTGTTGACATCGTAGCATCAAGAGATGTCGATGTGCGCGTACGGAGGAAATTGGACAAAAAGATACGAGGCTTGTTGGACCAAGTATACGAACGCTTCAAAGACTACTGTGTTGCCATCCCCGCCCTAACCCAAGGCGATAGCATTGAGTTGTTGGTCAGTAGTTGGCATCCGATTGTATTTCTCTTTCATAAGCTTCTGATGGAAGATTTGAAGATTCGAGTTGGATTTGGAACAGGAGAAATCATAATCCAAAAAGAAGACGCAGATGAGTGTGATGGACCAGCCTTCTGGAATGCGAGAGAGGCGTTAGATGAAATAAAAAGGATGAAATACATGAATAGGTCAGCTGGCTTTAATTTCGACAAGAACACCTCAAACAATGAGAATAATGCGGTGGTTAATTCTATCCTCTTTCTCACAACGCTTCATGGTCTAAGCACAACTCAGTTGCAGTACTGTTTCTATTACATATGGGAAAAGAAACGTATTTCCGAGATTGCCCAAATTACAAAGACTTCAAAGGGGAATGTCAGCAAGACATTGAGTAAGACACCTTGCTATCTACTTGGAAAGGTGATGACATTCTTAGACCAATAAGTGGTAAACTCGCCACAAATTGAATTGGCTCAGTCTATCAACCTCACAGACAAGAGAAACAGCTGTTAGTGGTCAGTAGAAAGCCAGAAAGCCGTCTGAGTCTAAGCCTCGATAGAGGTTCAATTGCTCTTGTCCGGGAACACGTTCTTTTTCGTAATTAATACCATCGAACAGGCAGATAATCACTCAATGTTACCGTTCATCACTCTGCCCCGCGTGTCGTCTTAGTCGCTCGGCCAACTTTCGAATGTGTTTGTGGCTTCGCTCGACACATCTAGCCCAGACGCTATCGAGAGTGTACTCCTCAGACGGCTTTCTAAGTATTAGGCAAATTTGGTTTTAAGGATTTCTTCGCAGTACATTAGCAGTATAACAGTCCTTGAGAGCCAGGAGTCTTTTAGGGAGGTTTTGCGTCAGTCCTCACTTTTGAAGCTGGTTTTCCCTCGAGCCCCCAGTGGGTCTTTGGGATCTCTTGAATAATGACAGCGACAGCTCGTTCCGGAATTCCCAACTCAACAAACACCTTCGTAATTCCCGAGATAATTTGTTCCACAGCGTCTTCTGATACGCCTTTCCACATCTTAACTTCAACTATCGGCATGAATTGCCCTTGAATTTTGTATATTAAACAATTTTGATTTCGGGATTTTTCCATTTTCTTTTTCTTTTCAATAACCAGACTGATTAGTCGGGAGGAGTATTAGATTTCTTATGAAACTGAAGGGAGTAGAGAAGCTCCGAGAAAAGCTTCCAGGATATCCAGGAAGGAAGATTTTCGTAATACCGTTGGAGGCCCTAGTAATCGCGATACTAGCATACATCTTCCTTATTGTCCTCGATATTCTACCACGCGTGTTTTCAGATGTTTTCATCCTTGTTACACTTGAACCAGTGCTACCATTGCTTGGAACACTGTTCATTGGTGCGATTGCATCATGGTTGTTAGGACGCGTTTGGAGCAAAAGAGACTCCATGAAGTCAGAGTATGGTGATCTTGCGTATCAGAAGATGATTCCTGGAGGTCTGATAGGAATTGCACTAATCATTCCAATTGTATTCCATGCATTTACATCAGTCCGCTCACTGCCACCACTCCGTCCAGTCGAGGACTTGACAATTCAATTTTCAAGGTCAATCCTATCCATCCTAGGTTTAACAGAGGGTCTTGATATCGGTGTACGTATGGTCCTTTCGGGATTCATACTGATACTTGGGATGCTCGTCATTCGAAGTTCATTTCTGACATTTGGTATCGATTATATGACGGTGGTGTATCTCTACTTTCCAGAGGAATCAGAGTTGCAGGAACACGAGATATATTCTGTCGTTCGGCATCCCACGTATATGGGAGCTGTACTGTTAGGAGTTTCAGCGATGTTCTTTAGATTCTCAGTCTATTCAATTCTAATCTGTGCCATTTTCTACCTTTTATTGAGAATTCAGATCAGAAGAGAAGAGATCGAATTGATTGAAAGATTCGGTGAGGGTTATAGAGAGTACAGAGAGAGGATTCCAGCACTCCATGTACGATTCAGAGACTTCAGAAAATTCTTCAACTTCTTGAGTCCTAAACAGAACTAAGTCATTTAGGAGATGTTGTCTTGTCAGAGGAGATTGTGAAACTTAACAAAGATTTTCTTGGAAAAGAGTACAGTACTGGACCTCAACTCGTGGAAGTCGAGAGTATTCGGCAATTTGCTCTAGCGACCAATGAGAAGAATCCGCGTTATTTGAGCACAGACCCCCATGTTGAGCTTGTTCCACCTCCACTCTATCCAGTTGTGTTCTTACCAGGAATCCTCAGCCAACTAGTGGATGATGCAGAAGAGATGAATTTTGACATCCTAAGGGTGGTTCATGCTGAACATAAGATGTCATGGAGAGCTATTCTCCACCCTGGGGATTCAATCCACACCACTGCAAGAATTATCAACATGGAACAACGTGGAGTAAACGACATCTTGGACTTGCAAATTCATTGCAAGCAAGAAGAGAACATTGTAGTTGAGATGAAGTATCGATTATTGGTCAGAGGAAAAAAGACAACAAGAGATGATAAGACTGGAGAGGGCGCTCAGGTTGTTGAGAGAGGAAAAGTGCTTGTGAAGAAAATGACAGTAGTTACGGGGGACCAGGGCGTAAGGTATGCTAAGGCTTCTGGAGACCATAATCCAATTCACACAAGTGATGAGATAGCCAGAAGTGTGGGACTTCCCAGTGCAATTCTCCACGGGTTATGTACTATGGCTCTCGCCTCACAAGTGCTTGTGGATGAACTCCTAGATGGTGATCCAAGGCGGTTGAAAAGCATGGAGGTCCGCTTCTCAAGACCTGTTCTTCTGGACCAGAGCATAGCAACAGAGGTTTACGATGCAGGAATCAAAGATGATGGAATCCATGTTGTGCACTTTGAATCGAGAGATGAAAAAGACATTCCAGTATTGGTTCATGGAATGGCCGAGTTTAGTGAATGATACTGAAGAATCCTCACTCTTTCGTGATTGACACCTACTCAGAAGGATCCAATCCAAGGGTAGACTCTATCGCGTCAATCCATCTCATCTGCTGCGTCCACATTTGCCCAGCGCTTATACCACCATCCACAACCAATGCATGCCCGGTGACAAAGCTCGAGTCGTCACTTGCTAGCCAGAGGGCCGCGTTGGCAATGTCCTCTGGAAGGCCAGCACGTCGGATTGGTTGCCCCTTTTCGAACAGACGTTTCAAATTCTCATAGGTCTTAGCACTTTCAGCACTTGAGAGTCCCCTAGCCGCACCGAATATAGAGGTCACAATTGATCCGGGGCAGATACTGTTCACGCGGATTTTGTAGTATGCTAATTCCATCGCTACTGTACGAGTAAGCTGAAGGACCGCAGCTTTTGCTGCACTGTAAGGGTGATTTTGTGAAACACCACGTAGACCAGCTACGCTTGAGATGTTTATGATGTTCCCTCCACCTTGCTTTTTCATGACTGGTGCAGTATGTTTCATTCCAAGAAACACTCCACGAAGCAAAATGGCAATTGTCTGATCGAACCCTTCGACAGCTATGGACTCTATTTCTCCCTTAACACCGCCCATCCCAGCATTGTTGATGAGGCAGTCCAGACGACCATAGGTTTTCACAGCATGATCGACCATGCCCTTCATGTCGTCTTCCAAGCTAACATCTGCATGAATGTATGTTGCGTTTTCTCCAAGTTTCTCGACAAGCTTCAAGCCTTGCTCATCCTGAATGTCTGAGACAACCACCTTTGCTCCTTCTTTTACGAATAGTCGAGCTGTTGCTTCGCCAATTCCACTTGCACCACCAGTTATCACTGCTACTATGTCGTCGATTCTTCCCATTTTCTCACATCCTGTCGTTCATATCATTGACACGGTAATGAAAAGTGTTGAGGATTCTATCCTGTCTTCCTTGTTCTCAGTGTGGTCTTGTAGTTGGGAGAGATATTAAAGGGCGGAGCCACAAATACGATTGTCGTCCATCAAGAGAGGAGGATAACTATGAATCTAATCAAGGGGTTTCCTGCTACGTCACAGAATAGCTCCCAGTTGAATATAGCAACAATCATGAAACACGCTGCAAGGAATTTCGGTAGGCAGGAGATCGTAAGTAGGAAACAGGACGGGACCATGTTTCGCTACACATACAGTGACGCATACGAACGAGTGCAACGTTTGGCTAGTTCTCTTACCTCTCTTGGAGCAGCGGTCGGGGACAGGATTGGGGTCCTAGCATCGAATTCCCACAGGAACCACGAGATGTACTTTGGCATCCCTGGAAGTGGTGCTGTTATGGTTCTCATGAATCCACGTTTTACTGCAAAAGAATTGAGCTATGTGGTGAATCATTCGGGAATAAGATTCATCTTTGTTGATGAAGACTTGTTACCCATCGTTGAGGCTTTTGCACCTACATGCGAAACCGTTCAGGGCTACGTGATCCTCACAGATAAGAAACTGAGAGATGCGGAAACAAAACTAGAGCCAATCTACAGTTATGAGGATTGTTTGAGTACGGCAGCACCCACCTACCAGTGGCTCAACTTGGACGAGACCAGCGCCTCTAGTGCTTGCTATACGTCCGGCACCACGGGAAAACCAAAGGGCGTCTACTATTCTCATCGAGATGTGTATCTCCAAGCCATGATGTATGCTCTTAATGCAATGATCTCCGTAAG
>JAGXOC010000094.1 GCA_019894665.1 Candidatus Thorarchaeota archaeon | reverse complement strand
TCATCTTCATCTGGAAAGACTCCTGAGAACTGATCTTGTTGTCAAGCCTTGCGCGGCATCGGCCAAACATAACCTTTACGCTACCACTATTTGTCTGGAACATGTGGGCAAAATGGATGAGTATATGAAAGCCAACAGAGAAATGTGGGATAAATTGGCGAAGCTTCATCACAAATCAGAGTTCTATGATGTTGAAGGATTTCTTAAAGGAAATCAGACACTAGACCCTATCGAGATAGAGGAACTACCAGACCTATCCGGGAAGAAAATCTTACACCTTATGTGTCACTTTGGAATGGACACATTGTCAATGGCACGACTTGGCGCAGATCCAACGGGTGTTGACTTTTCATCTGAAGCTATTGAGTTGGCTAAGGAATTGAGTAAAACCACTGAGATAGATGCTAGATTTGTGTGTTCTAATGTGTATGACCTTCCTGATAACCTGAATGAAAAGTTCGACATTGTCTTCACATCTGGCGGTGTGATCATGTGGCTCCCAGACTTAGAGGCGTGGGCCAGAGTCATCGCGCATTTCCTCAAACCAGGGGGTTTCTTCTACATCCGTGAGTTTCATCCCTTTGGTTACGTTTTTGATGATGATGATAACGTGAGTGACTTGCGAGTAAGGTATCCATACTTCCAAGGCAAAAAACCTCTGAAATTCGAAGCTGAAGGGTCATACGCATCTGAAGGGGCAGAGATTGGAATGCAGACTTCCTTTGAATGGAATCATCGAATCTCAGAAATATTCACGGTCTTGATAGATGCTGGATTGACAATCGATTTCTTCCACGAGTTCCCAATGACTACCTACAAGGCATTACCATTCATGATTCAGAAAGAACCTGGAAGATGGGTATTACCTGAAAATGAGGATAAGATACCACTCATGTTCTCGTTGAAAGCCACAAAACGTGAGTAAATTAGACATCTTCGCGGAGAGCCTGAACTACTCCATCAGCTGACTGAGCAGCCTGTTGGAGACCTACACCAGAACCAGCAGTATCTGTCCCAACAATATAGAGACCCTTGATGGGAGTTCTTGGTCCAGGCCTATCTAAATCCGTCTGACCGGGAATCAACGCAGCTCTTGTTGCATAAGAGGTTTGAACATGCTCCATCTCGATATGTTTCAGAACATCAGGATAGTATCTTTCAAAACCGTTACTTTTCATAATCTGAACCTGTTCTTCCACACTCTTGGCAGGTAGTGCAATCATTGCAATAGCCACTAATTCTTTACCTTCAGGGGCACATGAAGGATCAAAACTCGAAATTGAAACGACCCATCGGTTAGGATTAGGATGGACAATAACACTATTTTTCCGATTGCCAATGACAACTTTGTTCAGCCCAAGCCACAGGGTTATTGCCCTTGTAGGAATTTGTTTGCAACATTTTTCGAAGAATACTTGGTTGTTTGGAGTGCTTGTATCAACAATGCTATTCATTGACCAAAGTGGAATGTTGCTAATGATGCAGGAGTGATTGTATTTTCGACCTGAAACTGTGAAACTAGTGACTTGATTCTTTTCCTCGTGAATCTTTTCTACAGGGGCATTTAGCACATAGTCACCATTTATAGCTGTAACAACTCTTTGAACCAGTTCTTCCATTCCACCTATGACATATCCTTCATCAAAATCATATTCCCCAGATCCCAGTAATAACCTCTTGACAGACCCGAGTTTGGATGATTCTTTATCCGTGTCTTTGAGAGTTCTGAGCGCTTCATAGGCTGAAGCTTGAGTGATTGGAACACCTGCAGCCATATAGATTGCACTTTGCATAACATCCAAAATGACTTGATTCGTTGCGCCCTTTGACTTCATGAACTCTAGAAACGAGATGTCTTTGTATTTCTGCATCTCTTCGAGTTTCATGGTCTTGATTTTCGCACCGATACGAACCAATTCCAAACGGCCTTTCCAACCAGTCAGCGGCCAGCGTAGGGTTTCTCCAACACTAGAGGGGATTGTACCAACTTTATCATGGACACGGAATTGCCAACCCTCATGAAGCACAAACTCAGGAGGTGGTGATAAGTAGGTCTTGAGGAATCTAACAAATGCACCACGTGTGACCCGTGTGATAACGTGTAGTCCTTGATCAACCCGGTAACCATCCACCCAATAGCTATGCCAGACCCCGCCTAAACGTTCAGCCTTCTCAAGAACCAAAACACGCTTACCCTCAGCTGTCAATGCTAATGCGGTGAGAAGACCACCAGCACCACCACCTGCAATGATCACATCATAGTTGGATGTGTCCACCTGATCGAGGGTTATCTCTTGCATCGCTGAACTCGTCCTCGTTGGTAATCCAGTGCTACTTAAGGATGTCCAATAGGTCTCTAAAGAATGTCAATGGGTGCTTTCTTATTTGAAGACTCATATGCAGCATCTACGATTCTGTGAGCAGAAACAGCCTCCAAAAAGTTTGGTGAAGGGGTTTCTCCAGACATTACAGCTTTTAGAAATGAATAGCTCAGCGCGAGATGCTTGTTGATTGCAGCATCTGAGAGTGGCTTACGAACACTAAGTGCGAGATTGTTCGATGAAATATGTAGATGTTCAAGAAGAGCCTCTTCAGCATTTTCAGAGTGCACACGGACTTGATCCTCTCCTTTAAGATGGTAGTCTAAATGAGTATTCCCGGATTCCAGTGCTATCCCAATAAATCCATTCTCAAAGAAGAATTCTATTTTCCGTTCATCAGGGCGATCTAACCAATGCCATAGAGAGTCAATTGTACTTGTGGCTCCATCCTCATGTTGCATGATTAGAGAAGCTTGATCTTCAACACCGCGATCCCCATAGAAACCAACTTGGGCATAGACATTCACAATGTCACCAAAGAACCAACTTATTACATCTATATCTTGGATACTCTGGTGTAGGAGAATCCCCCCACCCGGAACAGCACTATCACCCCTCCACTGTGTATAGTCCATTTTGTCCAAAGGGAATTGTTGGTCATCATGAATGTGGGCAAGTAATGGTTTCCCAAAATTATGTTTCTCAACAAGTCGTTTTGCATACAACAGGAAGGGATCATACCTAAGCATCAAGCCTACGCTGGTTTGAACCGACGAGTCTATTGCAACAGCATTTAGTTCTCGGACCTGTGGACAACTATGGGCAAGTGGTTTATCACAATAAATAGCCTTGTTTGCTCGAGCCGCATCTTTCACCATTTCTGTGTGTTTACTAATTGGAGTACAGATATACACAACATCTATAGTCTCATCGTTGATTAACTCCAGATGGTCTTCATAAACCGTAAGTACATTGAATTCCTTAGCGGCTTTCTTCAGTTTGGTTTTATCGATGTCACTGACAGCGTTTATTTCGATATTCAAGAGACCCGCGTCTTTCAAAGACTTGAGCGCAGCAAGATGCGTCCACCCAGATTTCCCAATCCCGATGAGTCCAAGCCGTAGTCCTGCTTCACTGCCCAATGGGTTTCAACTACCAATCTCTCAGAATGGATTCATGATATTTGAGTGTTCTGAGAATAACATGAGAGTAATTGAATCATCACGGCAACGGTTATGAAGCATATGAATCCAAGAACGTTTAACGAATAGCATGAACTAAGTAGAATTGAGGAAACTCCACCTTGACTTCTGACGATGATATCCTGAAAGAGGCAAGAAACGCACTAGAGGAGGGTAACAAAGAAGTAGGAGCAAAGCTGCTTCTAGCTGCTGCAAATCGTTTAGCAACAAAGACAGAGTATGAAGAAGCAGCTAAGATCTACGAAGAGGGTGCAGTTATCTATACAGACCTCTATGATGCTGATGAAGCTTTCAAAGCATTTGACAATGCCACTCTGATGCTAATCCGACTCCCACAGGGACCAGAAGTTTTTCAAGAAATTGTGCGCCTAAATATGAAAGCTGCAAAGATTGCTGAAGAAGCAGCAGATTTCAAGAAGGCATCTGATTTCTACTTCAGAGCTCAAGACTTCGCAGAAACAGATGAAAAGAAGAATGAGCTTGCTGTAAAGGCAGCTGATGCCCTTGAGAATTTAGCCGATGCAAGAGAGGAGGAGGAAAACTATAGCGAAACAGTCGGCCTCCTTCGAAAGGTCAGCCGGCTCTATTATACTGCAGGAGATGATGAGCTAGGTGAGCGCATTAATGACCGAGCTGCACGCCTTGCTCGTAAGTGGGCAGGGATAGCAAAAGAGAGTGGAGACTACTTGTCAGCAGGCAATGCTCTTGCTGAAGCAGCACAAATTATGGACACTGGAGAATCAACTGAAGCGGCACGAATAATGATGGAAGCAGGGGAACTCTATGAGGCTGCTGAACTCTTTGAAATGGCTGGCAACATCTACGATGCTGCTCAAGAGTCTTACAAGCTGCAGAGGTTGACATCAGCGAGGAATCAGTCAATGTCAAAGGCGGCTGAGGCATACCTGAAAACACAAGGAGCTCCAGAAGCTGTGGCTCCACTTCTTGTAAAGGGAGGAAACATGTTTCTTGAGATTGGTCGTCCGATGAAGGCTAAATGGGCATTCAAACGTGGAAATGAGCTATTTGGAGAACTTGCTGAGAAGGCTAAGACTCACCAAGATACAGAATCAGAAATGAAGTACTATAGATTCCAGGCCATGTGTCTAGAGAAATGGGGAGCGGGAGATGAATCAGAACACTTATACAAACAGGTCATCGAACACTATCTTCAGGATGCGGCAAAGGAGCAAAAAGACGGCAACAAAGAGCTGCAAGCGGTATCTCTAGAAGAAGCGGCAGCTGTTCTGGATGAGTCCGGAAATGAAACGGAAGCAAAAGGACATCAAGAACGTGCATTGGAACTTTACGTTGAACTTGCTGACGAGGCATCCACTTCAGGGGACCCTGAAGGAGGATCTAAACTATACAGCAAAGCCGCAGAATGTGCTATGAACCTTGGGGACAATGAGCGGTACGAATCGTTTCGTTGGATGGCTAGTGAAAAAGCAGAAAATGCAGCGGAGTACTATCAAGAACTGGGTGTCCCCGAACTTTCAACGATTTGGGTTCGTACAGCAGGGATGGAGGCATTATTGACGAACTCCTCAGAGATGATTGAGAAGGCTATTAATTTACTTACAAAATCGGGGGAAGGTTTCAAGGAGGCAAACGAACTCAATGAGGCGTTTGAGGACTTCTTCACGGTGTTTGAAACTCGCTTCTTGCACTATCCAGAGAAAAGGAGTCCCATCAGAGCCTCAATCAAGTTGATGGATGAAATTGCGGTGGCTACTCAAGATGAGATTATGCTCGCAATCATGTCATTGGTTCGTGCTCTTAACACAGGGAATCACATTGGAGCATTACTTATTCTTCAAGAGAATGAAGAAGCCCTACTTGACAAAGGAACGAGAATTCGATCTTTGATTGAACAGTCAAAGATTGAACGTGCTGTGAAATAGTGGATTGACGGAAGACAGAAGTGGCATTTTTGCTCTGAATTAACATACATCTGACAGGTGAATTAAGTTGAGCACACACCATGACAATATTGTATTTGAAACTCAGGGAGATTGTGATATGATTGACATCACGCATGAAGTGGAGGACACAGTAAACAAGAGTGGATTGAAAACAGGGATTTGCACTGTGTTTTGCACTGGTTCTACTGGGTCAATAACAACCATTGAGTATGAGGGTGGTCTTTTGGAAGATTTTCCAGTTGCCATGGAAAGATTGGCACCGACAGATGCAGTCTACGAACACCACCTGAGATGGCATGATGGGAATGGCCATTCTCATGTCAGAGCATCTATTCTTGGACCTAGTCTCACAGTGCCATTTGTAAATGGAAAGCTAACACTTGGTACGTGGCAACAGATTACATTTATTGACTTTGATAATCGACCTCGAAGTAGAAGGCTTGAAGTCGTGCTCATCGGTGAATGATCAAGGTAAGTCAAGATCGTTCTGAAGGTCCCAAGAAAGATTCCTCATACTAGGACTCTGGGGAGTAGAATCTCTGATTTTCATGGCGAGATAATGAATTCTCAGGGCTCTACGAAGACGATGTATTTGAAAAGGAGTATTCCAATTAGGTGCAGGATTGCGATATCCAAACGAGTCCATCAGGTCCCTGATGGTGTCTAACTCTTTTTTGACTTGGATTTTGATGTCGTCAAGGTCTCGTTGAATTGTAAGTCCAGGTCTATCTGTCAATCTAGACATCTCTCCAACACTCATCCTGCCGAAGTAACCATATTACATGATGTAAGACTGGAGTATTACTGGTTTCAGGACTGCTTCCGCTTTCTCAGAGGCGTTCTCCGCATGACTGTCCCACACACCGGGCAATCGGTATCGCGCGTTGCAGTCTTTGACTTGTAATAGCAGGCAGGACATCTCATCCCCCAGGTTATTCTTTGTTTGAACTTCTGGTTAGGATCGACAATGGGAATATCCAATCGACTTGCGGTGTTCAGGACAGCAAAGTCGGTGGAAACAAGTGTTACTTTTGTTCCCTCGTTGATGACTGTCAATGCTAAGGCAATCAAATCGATATCATTTGTAGATAGAACAGAATGGTCTCCGGTTGAAGTTGCTACAGATTCCACGCGTTTGACTTCAACCACACCTGGTGTCCGTTCATCCATTTTTTCAAGAAGGAACAGGGTTTCTGCACGGAAACGACTCATTCGATTTCTTACTTCTTCTATTATACCAGGAGTTGTAATGAAAGTTGAGTCTATCTTCTTGTCCGTCCAAGTTGATATCAAAACGCCAGCGTCTAGAACATAGAGTTGAGTCATCCCATCACCTAGAGTGTCCTTGGTACAAGGCGAGTGTTGAGACGGTCATAGTAGTTATCATACATTCGGATGAACCTTGTCTGAACCTCAGATTTCTTCATCCACACGGTTTCAAGTGGTTCTACATCCCATCGTGTCTGACCGTCAATGATTGCTAAACCGGACGCTCCAGGTTTAACCAACTCAAGCTCCAACGTGGATCCAGTAGGTATCACTATCGACTTCAATTCAAACCTAGGGGGACAAACTGGTACAAAGATTAGGCCATTAACGTTAGGTGCTAGAATAGACCCACCAGCAGCAAGAGCATAGGCTGAAGAACCAACTGGAGTTGCGAGCATCGCACCATCAGCTCGACCATAGTCAACTTGGACGCCATCTAGAAACACCTGGAAAGTTAGTAGTCGACCAGGTGTTTTGGAAACAACATAGACCTCATTCAGAGCATCTTCAAAAATCCTGTCACCTACACCGGAGCCAATATTCACGTTGTGTTCAATTACGCATTCGTTTTCTAGTACCTTCTCAAGAGCTGAAATAGTGGACTCAGGATCACTCTCTGTAAGGAAACCAACGAAGCCACGATTAATGCAGAAGAGAGGAGTCTCGCGATTCTTCAATGTTGACAGAGTATAGAGGATTGTTCCGTCACCGCC
The DNA here is from genome assembly GCA_019894665.1 of Candidatus Thorarchaeota archaeon. GTDB lineage: Archaea > Asgardarchaeota > Thorarchaeia > Thorarchaeales > Thorarchaeaceae > SMTZ1-45. Next base: position 1,931 of record JAGXOC010000094.1, on the reverse strand, counting down.
GATGGTCACGACAAAATCAGCATCCATGTCTTCAATCCGAGTGGATTGTGCTTTGTCATTCGTGACATTACATGATCCAGGATCTATTTGCACGTTCAAATCACGTGATATGAGAAATTCTGCAACTTGATTCGCAAACGGTTCAATCTCAGGTCGGTCTGGTCTGCAAACTAGTCCCACAGTCCTTTTGTCTGTGAGAATCTGAGGGTTTTCTTCAATCACCATGAGACACTCCCAAGCTTGGCCTTTATCTAGCCCCTTTTACAGTTATTGTCAGAGTGAGAAACAACAACGCCCCCAAATATATATAGATGAAACTAAAGGTGTAGAGTAGCATAGGTCTGCAAGACTACGATGGTGATTTAGAGTGAGTATCAAGAAAGCCGAAGCCAAAAGCCTGAAGCCTGGTGGCTACTTCATAATTGACGGAGAACCATGTAGAGTTATCTCAATGGATAAATCAAAACCTGGAAAGCACGGCTCAGCCAAGGCAAACATAGTTGCCGTTGGCTTCTTTGACAATCGGAAACGTAATGTCATTATGCCTGCAGACCGGATGGTCGATGTCCCGCTCATTGACAAGACTAGTGCGACAGTCATAGCTGATATGGGTGAAACATACAGTCTCATGGATAGCGAAACATATGAGACCTACGAGGTTTCAAAACCTGCTGATCCGGAGGTTGCCTCGAAGATCAAACTGAATGTGGCAGTGGAAGTTTGGTACGTCATGGATACTAAAATAATTGTCAGGGTCAAGACCTAGAACATTCTGTCGTCACAAACAAGGGCGGTTCATCATGAGGTCAACAGAAAGAATTGATGAAAGCGACCTTAGAATCATTGAGATGCTCACTAAGAACGCGCGCATTTCTCTGAGAGAGATTGCAGCCGTAGTGAACCTCAGTCCTAGTTCTATCCGAAATAGAATGGAACGTTTAGTCGAACTTGGAGTCATCAAAAAGTATACTCTGGAGCTGGATCATAGAAAACTTGGATTTGAAGTTGAAGTAGTTGTCTTGATCACTTCCAAACCAGGAGAGTCAGACGCCCTATACAATACCCTCTCCCAGTATAGTGAGATATCTAAAGTATTCAGAACATCTGGACCCGCGAACCTCATTTGCATGGTTCAAGTTCGGGATATCTCACAACTTGCCAAATTCATTACAAGCGAGCTTGAGAAACTGATAGGTGTGGAGAGGATAGAAACATTGTTCGTTCTCCCTCAAGATGAGTGATACACAATACAAAACAGCACAGAAGACGAGATTAGAACTCGTGCCTTTTATCTTCGAAACACGGAGTGACACTAGTTTCGAGAGCACCGATTATCCGATCTACGAAAAGTGTCGGGACTGCCTACTGAACTCGTGCCTCCTGCTCAAGCTCCTCGACATCTACTCTAGGCTCGATACTCTTAGTTATCAACACCGCGAGGATAATGATATTCAGAATCACAACAATGTAGAGTAGAGGTAGACCCTGCCAAGCATCATACATAATTCCAGCGGGAATTGGCCCGATTGAGACAAAGAGAAACACCACCACCATCGTCAAGCTCAAAATCTTTCCTAGATCTTGGCGAGGTAATGATTTCAGAATATAGGTTCCAAGTATTGAAAACCAAAGTGTGTCATTGATTGTTTTCAAAGCAGTTGCTATGAATGCAAGAGAAAATACGATACTAAGACCGGGAAATACTGCATCAAGCCCAGCTAGCCAACTTGCTGGAGCAATGTATGGAATCTGCTGTGCTAGTATGAGAAGCCCAACAGCAATGGGCATTACAGCATACACAGCTATGGTGACACCTCGGCCGCCTCTCTTGTCAAACACTCTTCCGAGATAGAGTGTCAATGGAACTGAGAAAATGAGAGTGATGAGAATCATAAGGTTAATCTCTTCAATCGTAAACGCTAGAGTTTCAT
>JAGXOC010000093.1 GCA_019894665.1 Candidatus Thorarchaeota archaeon | reverse complement strand
GCAGGAGTGTCTGTATCGAAAGCGTAGTGCACTTTCTGGTATTCTTTTCTGAACTCAGCAACTTCTGCTGCTATCTTCTTGGTGTCTTCACCTTTCATCACAACACGGTGAATGAACTCTGCAACGGCATCCATCTCTGACTCCTTCATACCAAGTCTGGTCAGTTCGCTTGTACCAAGACGGATACCACCAGGCTTCTTGTAGTCACGACCTCTCTTTTTGTCCCAAGGTAAGAGATTTCGGTTGATTATGATGTTGGCATCCTCCAGATTCTCTTCAACTGCGGCACCATCTTTCATAGGGGTCTCAGTGATATCCACCAGGAGGACGTGAGACTCAGTGAAACCTTTGTGCTCTGCGATGACACTCCATCCCCGTTCATGAAGGGACTGTGCTAGAGCCTTTGCGTTCTTCATTATCTGTTTGCTATAATCTACTCCAAACTCAGTCATTTCAGCGAGTACAACAGCAAGGCCAGCAACATTGTGTAAGTGGTGGTTGCTCAATAGTCCAGGGAATGATGCAAATTTGATAGCATCTGCGAACTCCTCCTTTGCCAAGATTATTCCATGCTGAGGTCCTGGCATGGTCTTGTGAGTGGATGCCGTCATCATGTCGGCACCCTCTCTGAGAGGATCTTGGAAGAATCCTGATGCGATCAGACCTGAAACATGCGCTGAATCATACCCAATGCTCATACCGTACTCGTCTGCAATCTCACGGAACTCCTTGACAGGATGTGGGAATGGAAATACGCTGCCTCCAAAGAGTAAGAACTTGATCTCATCACCTTTCTCTTGGAGTTTTCTTATCTCCTTGATACTCTCATCCACATTGATGTTGAACTCTTTATCATCGAATATCCAGTTACGTACTTTGTGCCCCCTGATAGCACCTGCAGTTCCGCCCAAGTTCTTTCTAGCATGAGAAATGTGTCCCCCATGTGCAATAGATAGGGCCATCATCCTCTCCATGGGGTCCATTGCTGCAGTGTACATCGCAAGATTCGCAACAACCCCTGAAATGGGTCGGACATCAGCAAAATCCGCCTTGAACAGTTTCTTCGCCAAATCTATGGTGATGAGTTCCACTTCGTCTATGTACTTACAACCTGCATAGACCCGCTCGCCCGGCCATCCTTCCGCATAGCGGTCTCGAAAGTCACAAACAATGGCCGATCTGACTGCTGGAGAACTAACATTCTCCGAGGCTATGAGGTTGATTGTTTTGCTCATCCAATCGTCGTGATTTTCTATCAATTTGAAAACTTGATCGTAAAGCTTCTTGTGCTCGCTCAAACTAGAGCCTCCTTTTCCTGAAGACAATGGCCGCTAGACAGGTCTTCGTTATATGACTTGTGTCAGATTCCTAACTCGTTAGCACCACAATCTCTATAAACTGAAGACGAGCAGATGGCGTTTTGTGGGCCAGTGGTCCTTCATTTGGCTCTAGCTGATTATATTGCTTGATTATCCTTCACTCCTGTTAAATAACTTAAAATCCTCAACGTTTTCTTAGCATGAGCCCCACAGCCGCTATTATGAGCACGCAACCACCAATAAGGAGGAAATACTTCAGCTGTACCAACCAATAAGAGATTGGGACTGATCCTATACTAGAACCTCCAAATATCAATAATATGATTCCGAAAAAAAGCAGACTACCCGCTAAATTAGAGTCCCGCTCCACTGTGGCCACCTAGCTGATACATGGTTCTTCAATCTGATAAATCAGATGACTGACAGAAGTGTATAAAGAACCATCTTTCTAAGAGCATGGGGTGAAATATTGTCCCTTGTCGATGTAAGAGATTTACAACCAACTCACCTCACCGCAATCTCTATAAACTGAAGACGAGCAGATGGCGTTTTGTGGGCCAGTGGCTAAGCCAGGTATAGCGACAGATCATCAGAGATTCTCTGATGAGTTGAAGCTCTTAACTTGTTGGTCGATTACTTTGATTATAGTAATGATATAGATGCATCATTCAGAATCATGTCTTCTAGAGTTTGGATTATGTTATCGTGAGTCTTCCCTCTCTTCAACAGTTTCATATATTTCACAACAGTCTTTCTCAGAATATCCTCAAGGTAGTCCGCTGCTTGTTGAGGATTTAGACCCCACTTTTTCAAAACTTTCCGAACATGTCCTGGTTTGTTGCCATGTATGATTCTACTTCGGAGATTGTAAGCTGACACAAAATCATTTTTCAGCTTCAATCGATCTTCAGATGATTCTCCTAAGAACATAGCAATTCTCAAGGAAAGCCTGTAGCTCAACTCATTATACGCTCCAAAAAGCGAATCGAATGCAATCAGTGCATCAAGTATTCTATCTTCAGGGATTGCATGTTTTCTCTCAGTTGCAAACTTCAATCTCCGTAAAGGGATTAGTAGTGTTTTGTCTGTTTTACAATACGATAACAAATCGAGTATTTCGTTTATTCTGTTAGTATCATCCTTCGAGAACGAATACCTAGTTCCTGGCTCAATAGAATCACCTACATCGCTGATATTGAAATGATCCCCCAATGGATGCCATCCAAGTATTTGATGGTCAATATATCTACAGATAATTCGTCCCGATTTGGCAATTCTGAAAGCAGAAAGTAGAATATCTATTTCCTCATTTACTTGTTCGGAAATCTCGTAACTGCTCTTAACTCCGAGTTTCCATATCATTTTCTTCAGCTTAAACTCTTTAACAAGAGAATGACGTGTCACAGATTTTTTCTTAGGATGCAGAAAATCATCTCCAACCACTCTTGTCATATCATCTTGAAGCATCTTTGAAAGGCGTTTAAGACACCATCCATTTTTGAAAAGAAAGTCGTCATCACTAAACTTGTCAATATTCTCTAGCATGGCTATGAATTGAACAGAAAGAGTAGTTGATCTGAAGAATTTCATCATATCTTTGAACGATTTATCAAATGACTTTCCATCATAAATCAGAGATCTTTGAATCCTGATGAGATGAAGCAAGAAAGCCTGAAAGATACTCCACACTCCCAAGAGTGCAGAACCCTTCTCTGTTCCAACATGTACATCTAGATGTTTCTTTACGATTGGGTGTGCTTTCATTTCTTTCTTGAATGCTTTTGCTTCTGGAATTTGATATAATTCTACAGTGGATTCCTTTTCTTCTTGATTCTCCCTAATCATTGGCATGTAGAACGACACAACTTCTTTCACATCGAAATATCCTCGAATTTCGTTAAGAAACTTGAGAACCACTTTGGTGTACTTTCTCAAAGTTCTCTTCAGATTTGTGTCAGATTTCGTCACATCGGAAACTCCCTTTCACATATCTTACAGATGAATGTCGTTATATTTTTCCCTCTACTTTTCAAAGAGAATATTCATTAACTTCGATTAATAGAGTGAACAAATGCAGTCAGTAGACCCTGCTTTAGGACTTTTCTTACTTCAAGTAGTGACATTCCTATTTACACTCTTTGTAGCATGGTATGCTGCACTACAAGCACGAAATGCAGCAAAATCTTCTCAAGAAGTGCAGGAGAACATACTCAAAACACAACAAGAACGTAATGAAATCCTGATAGATCTAAATGAATTAGTCAAGGTCGTTGGTGAATCGACAGGAAACAAGAGTCGACTTACTAAAGCTGCAGAGTCTGTGATCATTAACTCTAATATTCGGGATGCGATTTTGCGTCTTAAACAGATTAGGCATATCATTGAATGCAAATTGAAGAAAGAAGTGTGTGTCAATGATCTTCGCTTTGTCTTACCTCTATATGCTGAAGTAGTTCCAAAATGTGGTGAATTGTCTGTCGAACTGGATAGTATTATTGATAACTTGCGTAATATCGGAGCAATGGGAATTGATGAATTGACTCAGCTTAAACAAAGGGTTTCCGATTTAATTGAAATATCTGAGAAATTCCTAAGAAGTAGTAGAGAACCCTGATTAACTATACATATGAAAACGAAAGATTAGATATGGCGGGCCAGGAGGGATTTTTGGGCGACCTGCTGGAAATCAGCAAACCAGAACCCTCGACCAGTCCTTGAAATCGGGGAATTCCCGAGATCTACAAGTTGCTCCTGCTCTTAGACTCTCTAAGAGAATTAAGAGCCTGTCGCTATACCTGGCTTAGCCACTGGCCCGTGATTTCGCTTCTGCTCCATTTCAGGTTATAGAGGTTTCGGAATACTCCAAGGTTAATCATTGTGTGAATTTGTAGGAGTACAAAACCATCCTGTCTTACTGGAATGCGAGAATGGATTCCACGTTGGAGTAGTTCTCTAGAAGAGCGTTCCTAAAATTCTTGGACTCTATTCGATGACATCTGCTCTCAAAACTGGGCAGTAGGAGAATCTTGCTGCCCACCATAGGAGTAATTCAATTGAAGACAAGAATCAATCCATCGAAGAAGGGAAAATCGCTTCTCTTGACGTTCTATGAAGGCTTCTCAACATACACTATCACCGTTCCAATGCCTTACGCGGTACAAGTCTTTGCAGAATGTTTACACACAGCATTTGTGACTTTACTCCAAAGTGAGGAACTGCAATCATCTCTCAGTGAACGAGATGCGGACAAGGCAGAGATACAGGACCATTTGATGAACTCTTTGAAACTCTTCGATGAATTTCTGAAATCGAGAGGACGTTAATTTCTTGAATGCTAAGAGTAGAGAATTACGAAAAAGACTTCTTCGCCGATACTACAAATCCGCCGTTCTAGGGTGGACGAGACCAAGAAGTCTACATTGGACAAAAATGGTTGATAGTGATGGATATTGGAAGTGGATGAAACCTGATATGGGTATCAGAGGTCAAATCCTGCAGAATCCACCTCTTCATCTGTATCAGACAGTCCTTAGGTTCAGAACGGATAATCCACCTCGTGGAACTGAAACAACCGGATATTTTCTAGGAGGTCCATTATTTTTTGATGCTGACGTCATTGAACCACACACACCATTCTCATTGTGGAAAATTGCAGGTTGCTCATCCTTAATCAGCTCTCTTGAAGATATACTGAGAGACCGTGGGCTATATCGAATAGCTCGAGTATCGTTCAGTGGTTTGAGAGGGATTCATGTCTTTGTAGATACATGTGATGATTTGTGTGAACCATTAACCCTTAGTCCGTACAAACAAAATCGTGAATGGAAAGACTTCAGATTGGAACGTATCCATATCTCTCGATCTGTTGGATACTGGTATCCATATTGGGACTGGAAAGTCACTGCTGATCCATGGAGAATCGCTAGAATTCCCAGAAGTATTCATGGTGGTAGTGCACTTCAAGCAATGACTTTCAAACCTCCTTATTCAATGAAGCGAATCAGAAAACAGCTGAGAAACGCAACACCTTTCTCGCTATCAAAAAAGGTTAGAATTCGAATTACCCGACCTGTGCCAATTTTCACATTTGTTGATGGAGAATCCTATGGCTCCTTCAGAAAAGACTGGGTCACAAAATTACCGATTGCTGTTGCTCTTCACCTTGTTTGGTTGAATTTCGCAAAACTACGAGAATCCGGTCCACGCAACTCTGGAGAATGGTTTGAACATGGTTGGCAAATGCTTTTCCGTGGTGGTGTTTCAGAGATATCTATGGGTCAAATACCAACCGGGGGGGTTGGAGGATGACGGTGAACTGTCCTTGTGGGCGAATATGCAGTAGATGTATCTATGAAAAGATGTGTGGAGGTTGCCTTGAAGAATCATGTATTCATGTCAGAGAGGAGAAAGGCTCAAAGAAAAACTCTGAAGCTAAGTGCTTATTCGGAAAAATCCACGGACTAGAAAAAACCTGTCCAATTGAGAATCCTCCTCCGCCTAAGGAATTCGAATGTGCAGATCCAGAGATGCTTGATATCGCCATCTGGAACTTCACTAATGACCGAGATGAGATTACTAAACAACCAACAGAACCTGATTGGCCCCTATTGATCCCTGAAGTTTCTGATATCACCAAAACAACCTCACGACTACAAGTCTGGCCAGATGAAGGTGACTGGCAAATTCCTCAATTTGATCCGATTGCGTGGGATATGACTGGGAATCTTTTCGACAAAGTACAAGGTGCTCCATGGGTCAGAGAACCAGAGGTGTTGAAAGAAGAGGACTGGCATTTCATCCTCGGACCAAAAGAAAGCAACAACTGGATTCAGAATGTGCTAATGGTTGACCGATTGCCAGATCGTTTTGCAATGCAAGTTCCCCCATCTGCAATTATGGTTGCGTATCTCAACCGCTTATGGGCATATCAATGGATGATTCTGAACGATGAAGATTCACCACATCCTTGGTTACTCACTCACGGTTATCCAAGTTACATTGACTGGCCACCTGCATGGCACTGGAATCTAGGTATTCGGATGCTTTCCAGCCTACTTGAGTATCTAGCAAGTCAAGCAAGAGGGTTCATGGGTCCCGGACCCGATGCATGGTATCCTGACAAGACCGGAAAGACAGATTCAGATTTTCGCCTCCCATTTATTTCAACTTCTGAAGGTTCAAGATTGCTCTGGAAACCAAAATCAGATTCTTCTGGTCCTATCGGCATGGATTGGGACCAGTTTCCAGGAATTATACCCTTTGTACCTGGTGCAACAACAAATCAGCTAAGATGGTTTGCTGAACGTATCTCCCAGACGGGTTTCAAGAATATGGCTATAGATGCTGTGAACTCCATCGCTCATGAGAACTTCAAAGGACTACCAACTGCTGTATCGACCGTGAGAAATTCTGGAGCAGATCATGTCTTTGTCTACGGACCATGGCCTCAACATCTACCATCTAAGTATGTCCCTCAAAGAAACGTTTCCTACATTCCAACTGCAAGTCACATGGACATGACAAACAGACCCTCTAGATATTGGCAAGAAAAGAAGGACCCAACAACAGGTGCAAAACAAAAATGGAGCAGATTACCATCATATAAAACAACAAATCTTGGTGAAATGTCAACACTTGACCACGTCAAGATATGCGAATGCGAACCATGTAAATCCGCAATCTCTAAAGAGGTCATTCCACAAAGCATCTGGCGCTGGGGACACCTACTAAATGCTGGTCACAAATGGATGCGGCAACAGTCACGTCTGCGACCTAAGAGTGTGGATTCTGACGTAACATCAATCGATACTAAACTATGGTATCAAGGTCCATCATATACCGTCTTCAGAAAGTGTCTTCATTATCCACCAGAGGTCACATGGAATGGCATCGAAGGTCTCCTTGATTCATTATCTTTCTCTGAAACTCAGATGATTGTTGAATTCCCTGATTATCCACCTACTCCCTCAGAAGCTATTCGATGGACTTGGTGGGAAGAGATGCATGATTGGGCACATGGATTTCCAAAGCTGGAGGTGTAGTCACTGTCTGGGGGGACTACTAAACCAGATCCGTATTATCAAAAGAACCCTCGAAAGAAACGTGCTAAAGTAGGATATGGAAAAGATAGGAAATGGAAAAAACAAAAGAAGAAACCCGCAGAACTTCCTCCATGGAAACCATCAGGCCCCGTCAAAATAGCTCCACTTCCTCCTCTACGTAATCTTGGAGGAGGACGGAACAAGTCAAAATTGCTCTGGTACACTTGCGATAACTGTGGTGGATATTTTCCCGTTAAAACCAAGGACACGAAGCGACATGCACATGCTTTCTGTAAACCAAAATGTCACAGTGAGTGGCATGGTAATAACCTGAAAGGTCGCTCCATGCCATATGAAACCAGGAAGAAGATGTCAGACACAAAGATGGGCAGGTCTAGGAAGAAACAAGTTAGAAGAAAGGAACAACCGGATGCAAGAAAACATCCTGGATATAGAAATTCGAAATGGTACAAGGATGCCAAAGATCAAGCAGAAGCTTATCGTAGGTCCGGTGAGTGGAAACGCACATCAAAAAGAATAATGAAACGAGATGGTCATACATGCCAAGCTTGTGGATCTACCCGGAAACAAGTGAAACAGATGGATGCACATCATGTCAAGAAGTTAGCTGATTGGATGTATGAGGGAAATGATCCTAATGATTATCCAGATAATTTACTTGCAACACTTTGTCACAAATGTCATGGGCATACAGAAGGTCAGAAATCGGAGTATAAATGGCCAAAATCTGCAAGGAGTAATTGATTTTTGCCTTTCAATTGAAAGTTAGTCTTGAATTTGAATCATTTCACTGAATGAGGTGCAAACACTAAAAATAATCTGCTAGTTTCCCTTTTTGATTTTCCTTAGGATATCTAACCAAGAATCAGTAAATAACCGTCCAACATTGGTTGCCCAACTGTAATTTGAGTTTTCAATTGTCTTCTGGAAGATTCTATTATACTCCCGATAGAGTCTTGTTATTCTTGCAAGTCTTTCAGATCCATATTCATTGGTTATCCATTCATCGAACTCCCGTTTATCCAGAGTTTCTAAAACTTCAAACAACTTTCTGTCTTTGGGATTTTGCTTGAATCCTCTGAAAGTTTCCATCCAATCAAAAAAGGCCTCTTCCCTTCCATTGTTAAGCCAGTTTTTCATCTTGGCAGGATTCAGCTTAAGATGAATGTGGATTTCTTGATCCTCGAGAATTCCTGGAACCACTTCATTCTCATCCACCTCATAATGCATTCCAGCTCTCACAATTTGCATCATGCCATAAGCTCTCAAAGCTACTGCATTTAAAATATGCAAAGGTATTTCTGATGTGTCAGGCAGTATTTCGAAATCTATTGCTTCAATGGCTTGTTCATAGAATCCATGGAAAACCCTCTCCTCAATGAACTTAGCTTCTTCACCTTGTTTTGATATTTTATATTCTATATGTCGTCGAAGGGAGTGTTTAGGGTAGCTTTGTACTAGACGTTTTGCTAAGTCTTTGTATTCTCCATGGATTTTAGGGAACATAACATCGCTTAGCCGCTCTGTTTTGTACTCTACCTTTTCAGATTGGAGTTTGAGTATTTCATGTGGTTGAAGAGGCAAGCATTTGTCATCCACTCGCTTGTAAACTCGTCCATCCACTTCATGAATTTCTGTTGATTTATCAATCCGAATTAACCCATAATTCAGATTATCCAGAACTCTTTCATACACCTCTATCATTACTGATGGGTTAACTCTTGTTCTTGCAACATCATGAATTGCTTTGACATTGAATAGGTTGGAGTCTATCCCGAATAGTTCCCATGAACCATCGACAACTCCAATGACAATAAATCCCCCATCGGCATTAGCGAAACAAGCTAGGTCCTTTGCCAACTCATTTCTATCTCTATTCTGTTTCAAAAATAATTCCCTTTTAAAATCCACATTACTAGTTTCTTCTGGGTAGTCCAAATACTGCTTGAGAATCGTTAATATCTCATCGTTATCCAATTGAATACGCACCCCAAACTGTCTTGAGTGTTATTGACATTATAACTCTGCTACATCAATCTTAGCCTACAAGTACATCAATTCGAGGGTTCAATGATGTAGAGCATGCCTCTACAACGAACAAATCCCTCCTGGCCCGCCA
>JAGXOC010000092.1:5434-9607 GCA_019894665.1 Candidatus Thorarchaeota archaeon | reverse complement strand
CCTCAGACTTTGGTGTTCTTGCATTGTATTCCTCAAGCATTCTCTTCTTCCTCCGATCTAATCTTCTTGCCATCGCCATCTATGATAATTTCGCGAGTTCCTCCTCTCTCAGCACCTTCTTGTGGAGCTTCATTATGAGTGTGAGTGGTAATGTGTCACGAAACTCAACGAATTTGGGTACCGCGTATGGCTTGACCTTGTCCTTGAGGAACTCAATGATTTCCTCTTCAGTGACCTTGCCTCTGAACTCTGGCGCAAGCTGGATGAACGCCTTGACACGTTCACTTCCCGCTCTATCTGGGTCAGGTACACCAATCACTCCTGCCACTTCAACTGCTGGATGTTCATGGAGTATATCATCAATGACACGACTGTACACCTTGTTTCCCCCAACATTGATCATGTCCTTGATACGGTCAACCACTGCGAAGTACCCATCATCATCCATGGTCACCATGTCCCCCATTCTCAGCCAACCATTCTCTTCCAAACCTGAGCCTGGAGTCGGCCAATATCCCAACATGACCTGTGGACCTCTCACCCACAATTCTCCAGGTTCACCGACGGGTGGCTCCTCTCCAGTTTCCGGATCGATGACACGAATCTCGGTGTCGGGTATTGGAACTCCTACTCCACGTTTCACCTGTTTCATGAATCCTGTCACTTTCGAGAACGCAGAGATGTTGACAGTTGCACCTGCAGAGGTCTCTGTTGCGCCATATCCCTCACCCATTGGTACGCCTGATATCTTCTCGAACTTTTCAGCAAGCTCCGGAGGCAACGCCGCAGCTGCGGAGTAATAGAATATCTGCCCCTTCTTCAGTGGCATGTCGCAGAACATTGTGTAATGAGCTGGTACTGCAAAGACAATGGCTGGTCGGTACTCGTTTATGACCTCCACAATCTTCACCATGTCCCTTGGGTCCATCAGAAACATCTTGAGACCCCATGAGATACTTGCATGAATTGACCAGTGCCCGTAACTATGGAATATCGGGACACAAATTGCGGTGGCACCCTTTCCCACGATTCCTACCTTCAGAGGGTCCATCATCCAATGGACAGTCTGGATGACATTGGAAGTGAGATTGTAATGAGTCAGCATTGTGCCTTTGGGGACTCCTGTGGTCCCGCCAGTGAAGGGGAGGAGGGCGATATCCTTCTTTGGGTCTATCTCAACTTGTTCGGTATGTGGTTCGTGTTTCTCTATCAACTCGTCTAACAGGTGATAGCCTGGCTCAGAGATATCTTCCATTTCGGGAGCGACGTAATCAGGGAATATCTTTGTGGGAGCATAGATTATGGTCTTCACGTCTGTCTGGGGCTTGACCTCATTCACACGAGGGATTCGCCTGTAGGAACAGACAACAAACTCTGTCTTGCTTTCCTTAAGCTCATGTTGCAGATCATCTGCTTTGTGGAGAATACTAAGTGGAACGTGAATGGCACCAATCTTCATACATGCATAGTCTACAATAATGAATTCTGGACATGACGGAAGCACGGAAGCAACAGCGGTCCCCTTCTTCACTCCAAGATCAACAAAGGCTGAAGCCAATCGGTCTACCTTGTCCTTCAATTTCAAATAGGTGATTTCCTCATCTGCATAGACACATGCAATATTGTCAGGGTATTCCCTTGTGGAATCCTCTAAGAATGAATAGACGTTGATCTCTGGATATGGCTCCATCGAATGCTTCAGCTTATATGGTCCCAAAAAGTATGCCTTGAGCCAGGGTTTGTCTTGATATGATGATGTCATCGCATTCACCTATGGATGATACAATACTAGTCAATAAATCTGGTCGATGACCCACTCCAATCCGAGTTCGGTCAGTTTCTCCTTCGTTGGCTTGCCTTCCTTGTCCCACCCTCGAAATTCATAGTAGCTCACTAGCATGGGTTCGAGGTCAACCACTAAGCCTTTGGCAGGACCCTCAGGTAGGGGGTCTTTCAATAGCCTTGGTGGAAGTGTGTCATCCGCACGTGTAGCACCCTCACGAATATTGTAGACTTTCTCGAGGTTGTAAATCCTCTCTCCAGTTTTCCTGAAGTCTGCTGCAGAGAATTCAATCCCCATAAGTTTGGATAATAATACCGCCCAGTCCTCTGCGGTCAGAACGATGCCCATGAATTTACAGGCGCCCACTGCATCAAATATCTGAAAAGCGTCTTCAAAATCCTTCAGTATAACCGACTTCTCAGGCAATTCCTTTTGCGGGTCTCCAACGTCAGCATCATCCACAATCATGAATGGCATTGAGAGAAATGCTGGTCCTTCGATCCATGCAGTGATATGATCTCCTCCTCGGTTGGCAGTCGCATAGGCTAATCCTGTGATTTTTGCAGCTCGGCTGTCATACGCAGGAAGCTCCAGCCCTTTCACATGCATAGCAAAATGGTCGGACCCTTTACCAAACTTCTCCGCCATTCTCATCGTGCCCTCTGCAAGGACATCACCGAAACCCTCGCGCATGGCTATCTTGGGTATAATATTCACGATGACATCCTTGTTTCCAAAATTGAACTCGATTCCACCTGTGTCCTCTTTTGTCAGGATTCCCTTCTCAAAACACTCCATCACAAAAGCCACCGAGACCCCAGCAGAGATCGTGTCTAGACCCCATTCATTGCACAAGAAGTGTGCTAGGGCAATGGCCTCAAGGTCATCTATCCCGCACATGCTGCCAAAGGATCCAATGGTTTCGTACTCTGGTCCCTCGCCTCTACTCTTGAACTTACCATCCTTTATCTCAGCAACTCGTCCGCACGCGATTGGACATGCAAAGCAAGGTTTTCGTGATGCGAGTATAGTGTCGTTCAAAGTGGAGCCGTTGATATTTTCCGCACCCTCAAACACGCCAGTCTGGAAGTTTCGGGTTGGCAATCCTCCCACGACTTGGCACAGGTCGACCATTGTGGCTGTACCATAGACCTCCAGAGTCATTTTGAGCATGCTCTGATTGACCCAGTCAAATCTCTTCTTGGCCTCAGTCCTGTATTCCTCAGGGTGGGCAATGGGAATCTTTTCTTTTCCGTAGGACACGATTGCTTTCAGGTTCTTCGAGCCCATCACACTTCCTAATCCGCATCTCCCTGCAGCACGACCAAAGTACTTCTCATCACAGTCATTCATGATTGCAGCGTACTTTACGAGGTTCTCACCTGCAGGACCGATACAGGAAACATTGTGCTTTGGTCCATGCTTCTCTTTCAACATCCTTGTGGTCACGGAGGTGGTCTTCCCCCAAATTTCCTCAGCATCTATTAGCTCGGCTTTCCCATCTTCAGTCAAGAGATACACAGGTTTGGGGGACACTCCTTCGAAGATGACGCCATCAAAGCCGGACCTTTTGAAGTCCTTAGCCCAGAACCCAGCTGAATTTGCCTGACCCCATAGATTAGTCTGAGGTGATTTGGCCACAACGCTGTATCTTCCCGCACTCGGAGACTGTGTTCCTGTTAATGGCCCTGTCATGAAGATGAGCTTGTTCTCTGGTCCTAAGGGATCGATTCCTTTCTCAGTTTCATTGATCAAGTAATATGTGGCGAGTCCTGCGCCGCCCAAATACTTCCTGAGAATTTCGTCGTCAGGAAATTCTTCGGTTATTGTCCCATCAGTGAGATTGACTCGCAGTATCCTTCTCATGTATCCCTTCAGCATTTCGTATCCATCCCTTTAGTAGTAGAGGAGAAACGCACCGATATTATCCTTAAAACTCCGTTTCTATGGTCGAAGCACTGACTACTAATTCCTTGGCAGCTTCTGTAGCCCTCAAGACCTTAGCCATATCACCTGTGATTTTGCCTTGTCCAGAGAGCAAAGCCCGAATTGGGTCCAACTCTTTTTTCTGCATCTGCTCCCATACATCAATTCTGGCAGCGTAGATATATTCCACTTCAAAAGGCTGACCTGATGGTGCTTCACCTTTGCTAAGCAGTTTGATTTCATCGCCTTCCTTTAGAATCTTACAACCAGTGCATTTGCCGTGGTAAAGACCAATCCACATCCGAATCTGATGATCTAATTCACCATGCGGGTCAACCTGGAAAATGAAATCACCTTCCCACCAATCTGCTGCTTTTGCGTAAGCTTCATTCGAATTTATTGCTTCCATGTAAAGGTCTGCCCATTCTTGAGTTCCAAATTTCACCATCTATTATTCCTCTCAA
>JAGXOC010000092.1:2120-5335 GCA_019894665.1 Candidatus Thorarchaeota archaeon | reverse complement strand
TCATTCGAATTTATTGCTTCCATGTAAAGGTCTGCCCATTCTTGAGTTCCAAATTTCACCATCTATTATTCCTCTCAATGTTCTTTTTTGTCTAACACCAATATCTTGGGTAAAGCAAGGAGCTTGCCATATGCTCTACCTTTGAACCGAAGTTTTCTCTTGCCAAATCGATTTTTCTTCAACATCATATGCATGACTGAATATTGGCCGTTACAGAAAAACATCAGATCCTCTGGGTCGGATATCAATTCCAAATCATATTCTTCAAGAGTATCCTTTTCGACAGTATATCTTCCGTCTTTTGCTACGAGATTTATCCACAGTATATCATCTTCTTCTACGTGTAGTCCAATATTGATTCTAGCCTTGAAAGAATTCAATCTCTTAGCATTCTTTGGATTCTCTCTCTTGTCCGCAATTATCCCGTCAATTACGGCCTTAATTGTCAGAAACAGTGTTTCTCTTTGAGTGTCATCCATTCTTCTCACAGTTCTTCTATCTTTCTTGAAGACCCATTTCAATATTGTCTTTGAAAGAACGAGTCGTAAGATTCTACTCTCGCTCTAAGACTACCCAAACGGGATCTGGTGTTATTTCATCTCCTGTATCTCTTCCAACACTATCATGGATTACGTGGTTGAAACGTTCTGAAGGAGATACCATCATATCATTCTCTACAATGATTTGACATGACAGGAACATCCTTGGAGCACCAAATTGGGGTAACCCCTGTTTTACTTTCTTAGCAAAGAGATCCTTCTGAGCCTGTGTTTCCTTTGTCGGCGTACCCACATCGATGTTTACTCTGCATGTGGTGCACTTTGCATTCCCCCCGCAAGTATGAACTAGATCAACTCCATGGTCAATGAGCGCCTTCAGAAGCTTAGTGCCCTTTTCAACTTCGAATTCTTTTTCCACTTTCCTCATGAAGTCGACTACGGTGATTTTTGGCATGCGATAATGACTGGTAGAGGTCGATAAATGCATATTGTACATTGTCTGAAGTACTGTTGGAGTATCTTGACCTCAGTTTCGAGCATGTCACGACGCTAAAGCCTGAACCATCCAAAAAAGTCTTGATAAATTCCAATGGTTGGTATATTACGAATAATGCATGGTTTAGGAACCTTCACTAGATTTAAGACGTTAGAATCTTGGCATATTTAGGCCATCATTATTGGTTGAATCTAGCAATTTGCTAGCAAGAAGGAATGATTTATGGTTGATGTACCCGTGTTAAAGAACTACATCAATGGAGAGTGGATTGAGTCCAACTCCACTGATATTCGAGAGGTAAGAAACCCGGCAACTGGTGAAGTCATTGCCAAGGTCCCCATGAGTACCGTTGAAGAAACGGAAGATGCGATCAAAGCAGCGAACAAAGCCTTTGCTAGATGGAGGCGTACAATACCCGTCACACGTGCAAGGTATTTCTTTGAAATGAAGACCCTCATGGAAGAGAAGTTCGAGGAACTAGCTCGACAGGTTGTAATCGAGAATGGAAAGACCATCGATGAAGCACGTGGTGAGATAAGACGAGGAATTGAAAATGTGGAACTGGCCACTGGCATACCTTCTCTTATGATGGGCTATAACGCCGAGGATGTAGCTGTTGACATTGATGAGATGGTCATTCGACAACCTATGGGCGTTTTCTTCTGTTTAGCCCCCTTCAATTTTCCAAGTATGGTTCCACTGTGGTTTCTGCCAACTGCAGTCGCCACAGGTAACACATTCATCCTGAAACCTTCTCCAATAGCTCCAATGAGTTCCATGAAGCTCTTTGAGTTGATCGATGAGCTTGGATTTCCGCCAGGTGTAATCAATTTGGTTCACGGTGATGTGGACTCTGCAAATACCCTCTTGGATAGTCCGGGAACGAAGGGAGTTTCGTTTGTTGGTTCTACACCGGTTGGAAGGATAGTCTATGAGCGGGCAGCAGCCAATGGAAAACGTGCACAGATTCAAGCAGGTGCTAAGAATTTCCTTCTAGTGATGCCCGATGCTGATCTCGAACGAACCGCCTCAGCACTAATGACCTCTTGTTATGGTTGTGCTGGTGAACGATGCTTAGCCGGAGCAGTCATTCTCGCAATGGACGAGATTCATGATTCCTTGGTCAAAACATTGGTCGATAGAGCCAAGATAATACGAGTAGGAAACGGACTCGAGGAAGGAGTTCACATGGGACCCGTGATTACAGCTAAAGCTAAAGCCCGAACTATTGATTTCATAGAGAGAGCGTTGAAGGAAGGCGCAAACCTTTTGGTTGATGGTCGGGACGTCAAGGTTGAAGGACATCCAAATGGTTTCTTCGTTGGTCCAACGATTTTTGGCGACGTCAAACCTGACATGTGCATTGCTCAGGAAGAGATCTTTGGTCCAGTCATGTCAATAATCAAAGTGAAGAGCTATGAGGAAGCTCTGAAGATAATCTCCGCAAGTCCCTATGGAAACGCAGCCTCAATATTCACTTCGAGTGGCAAGTGGGCAAGGAAGTTTGGATATGAGGTTGAAGCTGGTAATATCGGAATCAATATTGGCATCGCTGCTCCAGTGGCTCATTTTCCATTCTCTGGAATGAAGGACTCATTCTTTGGAGACTTGCACGGTCAAGGAAAAGACGGTATCCGCTTCTTCACAGAGGACAAGGTAGTTATCACACGATGGTTCTAAGAAAAGTAAGGAGTACATCACTACAATGGATCTTGGAACCACCGGGGCAATTCTTAGTTTTGCCCTCACGCGCGAGGCGGAGATAGGTGCTTTCTACGAGAAGTACACCTCTCTCATCGGTAGTTCGAGTCTGACTGAAGCATTTGAACTTCTTCAGAAAACACAACGGAAACGAGAACGCATGCTAAGTCGTTTTAGAAGGGAGAATGTTACTGAGATGATTCTTGAGCCTATCCATGGCTTTGCAAGCGAAGCTTTTGAATTGGCAATATCCAGTGAGGATTCTCCGGATGATTCTTTTCTTCTTGGAAATGCAATCAAGATCGAAGAGAGCTCTTGTTCATTCTTCTTGAAAGCTTCTGAGAAGACAACATTCCTGCCAGAGGTAAGTGACGAGTTCAAGAGGTTATCTGACAAAGCCGAGAGTAATATTGCGATTTTGAAGTCCATCTCTTGATTTCTGAATGTCATTCATTGGATTCGGCTAGATACGAACCTCTTCCATGTCTTGCAAGCATTGTTTGGAAGTGCCCATCTCT
>JAGXOC010000092.1:0-2022 GCA_019894665.1 Candidatus Thorarchaeota archaeon | reverse complement strand
TGCTTGGGCTTCAGTACGTCTATACTATACCAAATTGAATATAGTTCTTTAAGTTATTATTTGACCTTCTGATATCTAATCTCTATTGACATGTGAGCATCAACAAATCCACCTACGTCCTAATCCTGAAGAAAGTACCTCGTTACCTGAAGCTAGAGAGCATTGTTCGAAACTAGCTCTTGAATGGGATAGACACACATTTCTGTGGCTGTTGTATCATTTGAGCAAACGTGAGATTGATACTATGACGAACGGTTTGCGTCTTACAGGCGCAGCTCTGACGCTTCTCCTGTTGGGCTGCACGGGTTTGTTGGTGGCAGGAGCCTTTGAATACCTGGGTTATGCTAATCCCTACTCCTATGTTCCCACACCTCGAGCGGCGTTGATTGACACCAACATCAACCCAACTGCCAACTATACAATAATCTTCGTCCTAGATGGAATGAGATCTGATTTGTTCTACGAGACCTACAAGCCAGGTATCGAAGCATATGACGACTGGGCTAACTTCACAGATGTAGAGTGTTCAAGACTTCTTAGTGTGAGCAGGGCTGGCTATGGCGTGATATCCTCAGGAGTGAACACATCCGAGAGTCAAGTCATTTCGAATGACCACGAAGGACCGTTCGGAGCAGACTCACTATGGAATGCCTCATTAAGAAATGGCGGCACCACTGCTTTTGTTGGCAGTGATACATGGTATGAGCTATTCGGAGGTTGGATGAACTATTCGGTTTCATTCCTGAATGCCTACCCAGGTGCGGCCACTGTAGCTGTGAATGTCACGTCTGGTGGAAGTCCTATTGAGGATGACATTCCCGCTTACAGTGATGCCATTGTGTCAGACTATGCTGTCCAAATCGTCAACAGCTTTTCACCAACACTAATGGTCGTTCACTTCAGTGAGACCGATGAGTTTGGACATGAACAGGGACCACTGTCTGATGCCAATAGAGAAGCCTTTGAAAGACAGGATTCATTCATCAGCGAGATTCTTGCCGCATATGATACAGTGGGCATTCTCAACTCAACCTTGGTTGTTGTGACCTCTGATCATGGACAAGTAGCGTTCCCTGATAGAGGTGGACAACACGGAGGGACAGAGCCTGAAGCCCTGCATATTCCACTTATTTTGAGGGGGCCGCGAATCATGCCTGGGATATATACGGATGCGCACCATCAGAACTCCATCGCTCCTACTGTTTCTGCAGTCATGGGCTGGGACATCCCATCTGACGCCTCTGGCAATGTGCTCTTTGAGTGTCTTGACTTCACAACTCGTGAAGAGGCGGTGTACAGAATCAATCAAGCTGCTCTACGTCTTGATCAAGCCGCTTCCCGTGTCCAGACGATGGGGTATACCTCTCTCTTTGAACCACAGCTGAATTCTGCTACAGGGGCGCTCTCAGATGCTGAAACGAGTTATTCCGCGATTGAGTATGAAACTGCTATAGCCAATGCAGTGTCAGCTGAGTCACAGTCCAATGCAGTTCTTTCCGCGTCTTGGAGCTCAAAGGTCAGTGAAGAGATAACCATCCGATTCGGTGTCTTCATTGTTGGGTTTGGTATTACTTGTGGTATCATTGTTTTCTCAGCAGGCGGAAGAAGCAGGTTGAGGTCCTTGTTTGAAGAACGTTTGAGTCTAGCTCTGACTGTATCCTCATCACTCCTCTATCTGGTATTGATACAACTGATTACGAGTCTTACTGATTGGCAATTCTCAGCAAGTTACATCGCTGCATACCTCTACGACTTCATCTATCTCGTTTCCGCGACGACGCTTGTTTCCTTCCTCGTAGCGTTTGTATCCCTTCTTGGTCTATCAAAAGGCATAGCAAGATATGTGGGTCGTCTGAATCTGTTGAAGACTCTAAAACGATTCCTCGTGGTCTCGGTGGTTGTCTACTTCTTAGCTATCTTCACCTTTGTCGGATTCAATAGATTAGGGCTACCCTGGTATGCCACTGATGTCGCTGTATCCCTGATGTACTTCTTCATCCTTCTCACAGGAATCTTCTTCGT
>JAGXOC010000091.1 GCA_019894665.1 Candidatus Thorarchaeota archaeon | reverse complement strand
ATACTCAGATTTGGGAGTCACTGATTCTAAACGAATGGATGCACTAATCCCACTTCATCGGTTACGTGTACAATTTGACTTACACGGTCCTTTGAAGACAATCACTGAGGCATTCATGTTTGTAGACCACCTTCCCGTTGAGGTGCGGCTTACAAGCATCGATTTGTACAACAGTCGAATAGAAGCAGAATTTGATCAATCGACTTTGACACGTATTGAAGAGTGGCTGCGAGACGACCATGAACGACTTCTAGTATTTGGCGCCAATCGTGGCCAAATAGAAGGCTCATTGAAGAAAACAAGCCATAGAGAAGATATCTACGAGATAGAACAGCTGGGCAAGTTTGAGTTTTCACTTAGATGTAAAAGAAGTACACGCGCCTCTGGGATACTTGCTGCAATTGGCCCTAGACTCAGAGGTGTTCCAATGCATCTTTTCATACCAAAAGAACTTGAGGCAAAGCAAAATGCCAAGACTTGATGTTTGGCTTGTAGAAACAGGCCAATTTTCGTCCCGCCAAGCAGCTAAACGAGCTATCAAGGATGGTCTGGTCATAGTCAGTGGACGAAAATGCAAGCCATCAACTCAAGTTTCTGAGAAAGACACAATCGAACTGCTGAGTAATGAAGCTGATGTTCCCCAAGGTTTTCAGAAGCTGAAAGAACTTGATGAGAAACTACAGGACCAACTAGTCTGTGGTGCATGTACAGCTCTTGACATTGGTAGTTCCGCAGGGGGATTTCTGATTTATTTGGCTGAAAAGGGTGCAAATGTCGTAGGGGTTGAAGTTTCTAAGAGATTTACCGTGGAGTTACATGCCATAGTAGAGAAATATCCTAATGTATCAGTGATTTATGCCGATGCCTTCGATATGGATCCAACTATTATCACCAATCATGGACAGCTTGATCTCCTGCTAGTTGATGTTACAACTGAACCCGAAGGTACTTTGAAACTGATTGAGAAATTCACACCATTGCTCAAAAAAGAGGGACGTATGCTTGCAGCTTTCAAATTGAACCATAAATCTGAAACATTAACATCCTTCAAAGACTATATTTTCCAACTCGGTTTTGGACAGATTCAGGAGATAATCCTAGACGAAAAACGTCAAGAAGTCCATATCACAGCACTTCACACGTAAGCAACTTTTTATTGGGATAGCAAACCCAACTCTTTCAGGGGCGGTAGTCTAGCCCGGCTATGATGTCTCGCTTACACCGAGAACTGTATTGAGCGGAATACTCAGTATACTCGATGGTCGCTGGTTCAAATCCGGCCCGCCCCACCACTTCATGTAGCGTGTTGATTCCACACCAAAGAGTTGAAGAGTCGGTATGCCGCAAAGAAGCAACGCGGTGAGCTCCTTCAGAAACAGTGGATTATCGCTTGCCTGACTGAGCATAGCGGGAGTAGCCAAGCCCGGTCAAAGGCGGCGGACTTAAGATCACATGAAAAATGGGGTCATGTAGATAAGATATCCGCTCTCGTAGGAGTCCGTGGGTTCAAACCCCACCTCCCGCACCATATTTTAACATTAATAGATTGAGATGTCAAATCCCAACTTCTAAAACCAAATCAAATGCGAGGACAGCCACTATGCCTATTCAGACCCTACTGACATCAACTGGATTAGTCCTATTGATGGAGCTAGGCGACAAAACAATGCTCACGACAATATGTCTTAGTGCACAGTACAGAAGACCTGGACTGGTTCTTCTTGCTACGATGATTGCTTTGGCAACCTCGTCAGTCATTGCAGTAATTGTGGGCTATATCCTCTCCACTACACTCCCTATCGAAATCATCACCTACGTATCCGGAATTCTGTTTATTGGTCTAGGAATCTACACGCTTGCGAGAGCAAACTCTGAGGTGCCTGATACATGTGATAACCCTGGCACTTTGTTTGGGATGTTCTCACTTGTCCTATTATCAGAACTTGGCGATAAAAGCCAGATCACAATCCTTGCGCTGGCAGCTCAATCCACATTTGCAATCATGGTATTTGTAGGTTCCATTATAGCATTCTTCATTGTAAATTCGCTTGGTGCAATAGCAGGTGACCGTGTAGCAGCAAGGATCCCCCTCAGAATTGTGAAGAGAGTAGTTGGGTTAGTTTTCATATTATTTGGCGCGCTCATAGTCTTAGGCATCCTCTAGACGTCATACTTCATGATGACGAAGCCTTTTATGACCCATCTAACCTCGTTGAGTTCGAACTCGAAGGTGAGGATATTATTGAGTCTTGATAGTTCGGGTTATAATGGTCTGGTTCTAGAAAAGCTCTCTAGTTCCAACATCAAAGTTGGAGATACAATTAGTATCAAGAAGAATGAAGAAGAGAATGTTGGAGTGCTAATGCCCCGCAGTCAAGTTGGCAGTGATCAATTTCATGTCATTATCAAGCTTGAAAGTGGCTACAATATTGGCATAAAGCTAGACCAAGGTACTGAAGTATTCAGAATTAAAGCTGGAAAGAAGAAACGCACAGCACCAGCTGAAAAAGACCCTATTGTCAAGGGCCTACCCACAGCTTCAATTCTGAGCACAGGAGGCACTATCGCCAGTAAAGTCGATTATCGTACAGGTGCTGTTAATCCTGCTTTGTCAGCACAGGATCTCTATGACACCGTTCCAGAACTCAGAAAGTATGCCAATGTTCGCGCAAAGGTCATCATGAGTGTGCTCTCTGAGAATATTCAACCTGCGGATTGGACAAAAATTGCTCGCAGCGTAGCTTCTGAGATAAAAAATGGAACAGATGGGGTCGTGATTGCCCATGGAACAGATACACTTGGATTCACTTCCGCAGCACTGTCTTTCGCGCTTCAAAACCTTCCAGTTCCCGTAGTCCTAGTTGGATCACAGAGATCCTCAGACCGTCCATCTTCAGACGCCGCGATGAATCTGATAGGTGCGATTAATTTGGCTACAAAAGCTGATGCTGCTGAGGTCTTCATTTTGATGCATGCAGAAACAGGGGACAGCTATCTTCATGCTCATCGAGGAACACGTGCCCGAAAACTACATACAAGCCGCCGTGATGCTTTCCAGTCAGTCAATGATTATCCACTATTCAGTGTGACCGGAGAAGATGTGAAAGAGTTGCGTGTTCCATTATTGCGGAGAGACACAGAACGAAAACTCACTCTGAAGCCCAATTTTGAAGAGAAAGTAGCTCTTGTAAAGACAAATCCGGGAATCGAAGGGACAATAATCGAGCATTTTGTAGATACAGGTTGCAAGGGAATTGTAATCGAAGGCACTGGTCTAGGACATGCTCCTGATCGCCTTCAACCATCAATCAAGAAAGCCATTGATGCAGGAATTGTTGTTGCGATGTCTAGTCAGTGTCTGTTCGGACGTATAGACATGAATGTTTATCGTTCAGGAGTTGAGCTTCTTGACATCGGAGTAGTTCCTTGTGAGGATATGTTGCCTGAAACCGCCTTGATTAAACTCATGTGGGTATTAGCAAATACAAAAGATCAAGAAGCCGCAAAAGAACTCTTCTCAAAACCTCTTGCAGGCGAGATTGACATGCGTAGTGAAGAGTCTCAGTATGTTTCAGGCCTTGGAGGGGACTGAACTGGCTGAAGATGATAGATATAGAAAACTTGGTCTAATGGTCGGACTTGAACTACACCAACAACTAAACACTCAACGCAAGCTATTCTGTCATTGTCCGACAGTCATTCGTGATGAGGAACCAGACGGAAAATTTGTGAGGAGACTACGCCCGACCCAGAGTGAGATGGGGGAAATCGATCCTGCAGCCCTCTTTGAATTTCAAAGACGAAAGAGATTTTGTTACGAGTATTACAACGATACTACATGTTTAGTCGAAGCTGATGAGGAACCTCCCCATGATCTCTGCGAAGAGGCTATCGATATCTGCTTGACAATGGCCACATTCCTCAAATCACAACATGTTGATGAAATACATCCGATGCGGAAAATTGTGATTGATGGGTCTAATACTGGTGGTTTTCAACGAACAACAATCATTGCCAACGGAGGCGAGGTGATTGTAAGGGGGAAGACAATTGGAATTCAGACCATCTGTCTTGAGGAAGATGCTGCAAGAAAGATTGCTGATGATGAAAAGAACAACATGAGAGTATACAGACTCGACCGTCTTGGTATTCCTCTGATTGAAGTTGCTACTGATCCCGATATACGAACACCTGAAGAAGCCCAAGAAGTTGCTCTTGCACTAGGTCTGCTCTTGAGATCTACAGGATCCGTTAAACGAGGTCTCGGAACTATTCGCCAAGATGTCAATGTATCAATCAAAGGTGGAGCTATCATAGAGATCAAAGGATTTCAACAGCTTGACATGCTATCGACACTCGTTGAACTTGAAGCTCAGCGACAAGAGAAACTACTTGAAATTCGGGACTCCCTGAAGTCCCGCGGAATCTCCCCAAAGAATCTCAAATCAAAATTGGTTGACATCACAGACGTTTTTACAAAAAGTGAATCCAAAGTCATCAAAAAAGCAGTAAAATCTGGTGGAGTTGTATTTGCCGTAAGACTCCCTGGTTTCGCAAATCTCATTGGTGTTGAAGTTCAACCAAACCGTCGCCTTGGAACTGAATTATCTGATTATGCTAAGTTCTGGGGTGGAGTTGGAGGAATATTTCATACAGATGAACTACCCAAGTATGGAATCACAGAAACAGATGTTTCAAAGATACGAAAATTGGTCAATGCCGAAGAACAAGACGCAGTTGTACTTGTTGCTTCTTCGAAAGAAAATTGCCAAGATGCACTGGAAGCTGTAGTAGATAGAGCAAGAGTAGCAGTAGAAGGAGTCCCTGCAGAAACTCGAACACCACTTCCAGACGGTACATCGAAATACGCACGACCTAGACCAGGGTCATCCCGTATGTATCCCGAAACTGATGTGAGACCGGTCAAAGTCACAGAATCACGCCTAAAGAAGATCAAGAAGAATATGCCCGAAACTATTGAGAATCGGGAGAAACGGTTCGTCAAAGAATATGAACTAAGCCCCGATCTTGCCTTTCAAATCACACGTTCTCAAAATCTTGACCTCTTTGAACAGATACTCACAGAAACTAAGGTTTCTCCAACATTAGTTGCTGCAACCCTAGAAAACACTGTGGTCAGCCTTCATAGAGACCAGGTTCCAACTGAGAATCTTGATGACCGACACTTCCTTGAGATGTTCAAATCAATTGCTAAGAAAGTGGTAACATCCGAAGCCATACCAACAATTCTGACATATTTCGCTAACCAACCAAAATCGAATATTGTATTAGCCATTGAATCGACTGGTCTAGGAATGGCAACTATTGGCGAAGTTGAAGATATCATCAAGAAGATAGTAGCGCAGCAAGAAAACTTCATTCGAGAACAAGGAGAACGATCTGTAGGAGGACTCATGGGAATGGCCATGAAGGAGCTCAGTGGTAAGGCTGATGGCAAGACGGTCAAGGAAATACTCACAAAAGAGGTCCAAGAACTTCTCAACTCATAGATATCCACAGAGACCGAAGGCTAACTTTTAATAGACCAGCTCAGCGTGTGCTGCCTCGTGATACGTGCCGCGGTGGCCTAGCCTGGTTAGGGCGCGAGACTCATAATCTAGCCGGAAATTCCGGTTGACAATGGGGTCATAATGATTAGATGAGCGCCATGAGATGAGATATCTCGAAGTCGAGGGCTCGAATCCCTCCCGCGGCACCACTATCACCATTCGATTTTTGCCGTGACGGGGTTATTAGGAATAATCTCCACATAACACCATGAAGAAAGAAAAGTGGAAATTGGTAGGTGGTCGCGTCTATAGACTAGCAGACGTTTTCAATAACATGTATGATGCGACGATAAGAGCAAGAGAACTGAAAGAGAACAATCGAGTGTTCCTATCAAAGATAGACACGAATCGATGGGCTGTCTATTACAGACCAAAGGATCTCAATGTTGAATGTGCTCCTAAGTACTTCAGTGTAGCATAGACAACTCGAACCTCTATTGGTGCTTAATAGAGTCCAACCACACATAGAACCATGACAATCGACCCACTTCTCACAGAAGATGATGCTGAAAATAGAAGAAACAGAGTGGAATCCTTGGGTAGAATTGTCAAACAGATTCAACGTCCTCATTTTGAGAAACTTATTCGCGAGTCTATCAATTCAGGTGTTGTCGATATCACAGATTGGACAATTGAAGCTGTAAGAGCATTACTCAAAGTCTGTGCGGAAGAAAACCTCAGAATAACTCTGAAAGATGGCACACGATATTTCATGCCTGTCAGATATCCAAAGGGACAGATGTTAGAATCACTCGCTAATGCTATTGTATCTGGTGAATGGTAATAATTTCAGATGAGCCTTGACAATCTCTTTATTGCCGTCTAGTTCTAAACAGAACAGGTGATAGAGAATGAATTTCACATTCAAAACACTTGACGATGTAGATTTTGTTGGAAAGCGAGTATTGATTCGCGTCGATATGAACTGTTCAGTTGATCCTGAAACAAAACAAATCACAGATACTTCTCGGATTGAAGCCATTCAGCAAACGTTACAAGAGTTACAGAATAGCAAGGTTGTCCTAATGGCTCATCAGGGCCGTCCGGGAAGTGATGACTTCATCTCTCTTGAGCAACATACTAAGGCTCTGAGAGATCTTGGATTCAATGCGAGTTTCATAGATGATATATTTGGTGAAAAGGCGAAGGAAGCCATCTCAAAGGTCAAGGATGGAGAGATACTTGTACTTCAGAATGTACGATACTTTGACGGCGAGCTACGGAAAGCTCCAGCATCAGAAGTCGCTCAAGAAGCCTTAGTCCAAGAACTATTTCCCTTGTTTGACCTATTTGTGAACGATGCATTTGGTGCTGCTCATCGTTCTCAAGCATCACTTGTTGGATTCACAACAGTTCTACCCTCAGTCGCTGGCCGTTTGGTAGAGAAAGAGATTCGTACACTAACCTCAGCCACGGCCACTGATCAACACCCATGGACTCTGGTGCTTGGTGGTAGCAAAGTTGAAGATAAAGTCAAAATCCTCGATAAACTTCTTGCCACTGATAGAGTGGATAATGCAGTTCTCGGAGGCCTTGTTGGTACATTATTCTTGATAGCAGCTAAAGATATTCCAGAGAGTTACTCGAAACCAATCAAAGGATTCGAGTCTGCAGTAGGAACTGCAAAAGAAATCCTTCAGAACTACTCAGATGTGGTTATACTTCCACAAGATGCAGCAGTAGAACGAAATAATGCAAGATTAGAATGTGAATTCAGCGAGATGAATAACTCACCTTTCCTAGATATTGGACCTAAAACAGCTGAGAAGTATGTCAGCATTATCAGAGATTCCGCTGTTGTCTTTGCCAATGGACCAATGGGTTACTTCGAGAAAGAAGCGTTTGCAGAGGGTACATCAAGAGTGCTTTCTGCAATTGCAGATTGTGAAGGAATCACTGTGGTCGGCGGTGGACACATGGGTGCAATGGCAATGAAAATGTCACTTGAAAATCGTATTACACATATTAGCACTGGAGGTGGAGCAACAATCAATTTCCTGACCGGTAAGAAACTCGACCTTGTGGTCGCATTAGAAGCTTCAGCCAAAAGGATGGATGGATAATTACATGCAAATTATTCAAGATATTATCATCTGGCTAAGCCAAGAACCAACAATATGGATAATGTTGGTCTATCTGGTCTTAGTCAACATGCTAGCTTTCTTGACAATGTGGTGGGATAAAAGAAGAGCAAAGAAGGATGAGTGGCGAGTCAGCGAAGCTACCCTACTCATCATGAGTTTCATCGGTGGTGCGGTTGGCATACTCATAGGGATGTTCCGGTTTCGTCATAAGACAAGAAAGAGATCTTTCCAAGCTATCGCAGCACTTGGATTGATTGCTTCATTCATATTATACTGGTTCGAATGGAGGGCAATATTGTGGTTCTTGTTTTATCTATAATATCTCACTTGTAATTCAGAATAAGTGGAGCCCCAGGCGCGAATTGAACGCGCGACCTGCTGATTACAAGTCAGCCGCTTTGGCTGCATCTCTGAAGAAACAGAGATACTATAGCCTCTAAGCCACTGGGGCACGACCTGCTGGTCACTCTGAATGTATTATAGAGTTTTCGCAGTAGCAGCACTACTTGTCATGGTACACGTTATCGATTACAATAGCATATGCAAGTAACATCATTCTAGGCGCCATCGGATCGACAATATGAATCACATATCTGTCCTTGAAATTAAACATTGGTGCGAAAATGTCTCTCCACTTGTCGCTTTTCCTGATTTCTGCATAGACTCTGTTCTTGTCTTTAGGGTCAGTTATCTTGAAATTCCATTTCATGACACCGCCTTGAGCCTTGTAGATCAATCTATCTTCAGGGTCGTACATATCCACTGACCCCCTGAAAGCAATCATAGGTTTCTTTCCTCGTCCAATCAGTTCACCTGTTGGTGCCTTAACATCATAGATTGGGCGAACACCCAACAGTTTCTTGTTTATTATACAAACAACCGACTCGTCAGGATTTCTCAGTTCGATTTCAGCGCGCATCGATATGAGTTTCCTCTTCATCGATCCAATCTTGTCACCCTGCGGATTGAAGATATCGCCGCCACCAAACTTCCACGCTTTCTCATGCATAACGTAATACTCAATTGATGGGTCAAAAAGATCCATACTATATCACCTTGAACGTGTTCTAGTCAATTTGTGAACAATTAAGACAAACTGGGTTGGACTCATGACCATGAATTAAGGAAATTCATGCAGTTTAAGTCAAAACGTGGTTCCATTTCTTATCAGTCAAAGACATGTTTATGAGGACCCGTGTCTTGATAACTGACAAGGACCGTATCGTTAAGACATGAATCCTTATCACACGTGTGTCTTACAAACCCTAATCCTTACGCGAAAAGTAAAATAGCATACGAAATTGCCTAAGAAGGCATAGGACAAATACCAGTAGGTGAAACAATTGCAAACTCCGTACTCAGAATTCGCGCAATCCATAGTTGATCTATTCATACCAATCTCGGACTTTTTCCAATCTATCAATATTCCATTTGGTCCAATAGCATGGATGTTCATTATAGCCGCAACCCCATTACTTCTAATCATAGTCCTTCTGGTAGTTCGTGGACGACGTGGTTCTGGAGGCGCTAGTGTAGATGAAGGTATTAAGAAGATCATCGCATCGACTGGTGATGTATCGAGTGGCCTATCAGGTGCTAAGAAACTCAAGTTTCTAAAGACACCAGCACAAGCCCTTGTTTATCTCAAAGTCGAAGAAAATGCAATTGAACAAGCCTTGTCTGCTGTTGAATACTACAACCAACAAGGCGACATTGATGAAGCCATAAAGGATAAGCTCGTCACAGTATACCAAGACCGATTGTCATCCGTAAGAGATGCTCTTGCAAAGGACGAAGAACTCAAGCAAATCGTAGACACATCTTCCGCTGTTGATAAAGCACGTTCTGATTATCTAGCAAAACTCGCTGCAATGTCTGGAACTGAAGTTGAATCTGATGCAGGAGAATCTGGACCTTCCAGTGTTGGAATGCCAGAAACTGCAAGTACTAGTCCTCCAAGCGGAGGAGCCCCAACCGGAGGAGCCCCAAATGGAGGAGATCCCGGTGGTGGAGCCCCAGGTGGAGCCCCTAGTGGCGGAACCCCAAGCGGTGGAGCCCCCGGTGGTGG
>JAGXOC010000090.1 GCA_019894665.1 Candidatus Thorarchaeota archaeon | reverse complement strand
GGCCCACAGTGGTCTTCGAGAAAGTGGAAACTATTGACAATGATGAGGAAGAGGAAAGAGAAGGGACTACAATCCCTTCAAATGGTGAGAGGTTCTAGCATCCTTCCTCTTTGTGGTGATTGAATGCGTCTCCTGATGCTCCATGTTGATAGCTTCTGGTATCGACCAAACGAGTCATCCTCAGAGGATCGTACTGAGATAGGTGAATCATTGCATGTTTGGATTCACTCTGAAACGGATGATGAAGAAAATAGAGCAAGTGTTCTTCGGAAGATGGTCAAGAATATTCGATGGCTCGCGAAGAAGATAGATTGTAAATCTGTGACTCTTCATTCATTCGCTCATCTCGACGACAGCAAAGCTGATCCTGATTTTGCAGACTCGCTGATAGAAGAAGTTGCATCAAAACTTCGCGACCGCGAATACGATGTACATATCGTGCCTTTTGGTCACTTCTACGAATTTAATCTGCATGTGAAAGGACCTTCATTGGCTAAGGTCTTCAAGAGGATATTATAAAAAAAGAGGAGTGGTCGTGCTTTACACACGACCATTACGACCTGTTTAGTTCTTTCTTTCGAGATGGATGACAAAGTGCTTACCTCTGGAAGGAGGTTCTGTATACATCAGAACGCACCTGTGAGTTTAGTCGCAGGAAGACTAAGAGCTAAACTCGGTTTTCTATTAGATGAGTTCATAACCTCTTAAACAGACGTGAGCCTGAGATGTCGAAGACCAAGTACACTCCACGAGGTTATCAGACTCATATTCTTGAAGAAGTGGGAAAGAGAGTGGGCACACCTATACTTCTGGAGCTGGACTGTGGTCTTGGAAAACGATTCATCACGCATCAACTTGTGGCTGAGAAGTTTCCCGACTCCAAGATCATTATTGTAGTTCATTCATCATCATCCCTAGCTGAGACTGTTGATTATCTCCGAGGTGAGTATGGAGGTCTCGAGGATGACTTGGGGGAGCTCTCTTCCAGAGTACCTTCTGGAAGACGTGCTTACACACTCCGTGAGAAAAGAGTCATTGTGGCAACACCCCAAGTACTTGCTGGGATGTTCAAGAAGGACCCCTCGTTGCTCGAACCCTTCGAAATGGTGCTCATCAATGAAGTGGACACGCTAGTTCGTCGAACTGGCACTCGAACAGCGATTGTCTTCCCCTGGTCTACTCTGCTCATGTACATGCAAAATAAATGGCTCATCGGGATGAGCGGCACTCTACGTGATGATCATGCAGTCTTCAATAACGAACAAGTCGAGATACGAAAAGAACTCGACACGCTCAAACAACATTTTCCAGGTGCTGAGTTAATCACTATGGAGGATCTCTACGACACAGATGTGGAGGAGTATCTAGAACCAACCTATCTTACTGTTCAGACAGTGAATGACCCCAAAGTTCGTTCAATTTCTAAGGTCATTGATGAGTTGATTCGAAACACAAGAATCGATATCATGAATGAATTAGCAGAAGAAGACAATCTGCACCTTGTTGATGGAGATGTGCGTAGAGTTCACCTCATGATTGAGCGACTACCCATCACTGAGGAACTAAAGGGGCAATATTCTGGTCTGCTCATGTTGCGAAAGTATGTCTATGCAATGCCTCCTCAGAGATTCTTACGCATGTTTTATAGTGACTATTTGAAGCACTACTTCAATATCAAAGAGCTCAGGAAGACCTTGCCAACAATCTCATCCAAAGTCACACACGTGCTAAAAATCGCTTTGAAATATCGGAAGACAGTGATACTCACATCTTATCTTGAGATGGTTTCTCAGACCAAGGACGTTCTTGAGAAATCGGGCATGAAAGTCGTCACAATAACTGGCCAGACTCGTGACAAGGGTGAGGTACTAAAGGCTTTCCGCGAAGATGATGACATTCAGGTTCTAGTCATGTCGCCAGTAGGCGAGCGAGACCTCGATCTCCCTCAGGCAGAGGTCATGGTTGTGTGCGACTCCATAAACACTAGCAAGACAATGTATCAGAAGTTTAAACGTACTAGAGGTGGTCTGGTCATTCTGTTAGCTTACTCTGGCACCTCTGAGGAACGAAAAGTTAGTCGCCTTATGACCCGAATCCTTGACCGGTATCCTTGGTCCATTGCAATAGTCGAGACTGATTCTGAGAAGCTCGGCTAGTCCTGTCATTATGATTATAAGAGCCGTGGGTTCTCTCGAAACCGAAACATGTTGAACGACGACCGTGGGCTCAATATTACTATTGGCACAGACATAGTAGAGATAGACAGGTTTCGTAATCTTGAAGCTGAATCTCCTTTCTATGGACGTGTCTTCTCAGAGAGAGAGTTGGCATATTGTCATGGATACCCTGATCCTGCTCCTCACTTTGCAGCTACTTTTGCAGGGAAAGAGGCTGTGGTTAAAGCCACAGATTCAAATTGTAGGGCCACTATAGGTACAGTTGAGATACTGCGGGATGAGAATGGGGCACCAAATGTTATGCTCCATCAGTCCTGCAATCATGACATATACGTGAGTCTGTCTCATTCATCATCTCATGCAGTGGCTGTCGCACTTGCAGTTCATCAGTCATATTCATCAGATTTGAACGAGATTCAAGGATTACTGGAAATAACAGTAAAGCGAATTCTCCCTAGGAGTGAGGTTTCATGACGGATACAAATCAGGATATCGAAGCCATTCTGCAAACAGTCCGAGAGAATCCAACATATCTCAACCTATGGAGTGCATACAAGAAATTCGAGAACCTAGATCTACCTGTTTCTGAGGAGAGTAACTCCCTAAGTCTAGCTGTCATTGGTTCTTCGACACTCGAACCTCTAGCAGCTTGTATTGATATCAAAACAAAACTGGATGGATTTCAAACAAGCACCTTCGTTGGAGGGTTCAACACTTATCGTCAAGAAGCCCTTGACCAGAAATCGCCTCTCTACAAAGCAAAACCCGATGTTATCGTGCTATCTGTGGATGCAGGGTCTGTGTTGGGTCAGATGTTCCTTACCACATTTGTCAGGGCATCAGAAAATGAACGTGTTGGTCTACGAGGCGACCTAGTTTCTAGCATTGCAGCAGTCATTGAGGTTCTGGAGAAAAACACCTCTGCGATCATCCTTGTTAACAATTTCATTGTTCCAGTCTTTTCACCCCTAGGAATTGTGGATAACAAACAGAAGACTGGATTGAAGAGGTTCTTTGATGGTGCAAATACTGCTCTGACTGGGTTGTTCATGAAGAGCAACCGGGTCTTCATTGTGGACCTTGAATCAATCTCTAGTGACTTCGGCAAGTCCAGAATTATTAACTGGAACACATGGTATCGGGGGTCAATTCCGTTCAGCGAAGATTTCACACCTGTATTGGCCGATGAATACCTTCGATACATTCGTGCTTTGAGGGGTCGTGCCAAGAAATGTATTGTCCTGGACCTTGATAACACACTCTGGGGCGGCATCATTGGTGAGGATGGCATTGAAGGCATCAAACTGAGTAACACCTCACCAGGAATCGAGTATGTTGATTTTCAAAGAGGACTCCTTAGTCTATACAACCGTGGAGTGATTCTTGCAGTCTGTAGCAAGAACAACCTTGATGATGCTTTGAACGTTTTTCAAGAACATCCCTTCCAAGTTCTGAAGGAGGAGCACTTTGCGGCGATGAGAATTAATTGGCAGAATAAGGCTGCAAACATTGCTGAACTTGCCAACGAGATTAACATTGGTCTTGACAGCATGGTGTTCTTCGATGACAATCCAGTAGAACGGGCACAAGTATCGCAGGCTTTTCCTGAGGTTCTTGTTGTTGACTTGCCAAAGAATCCGCGACTTTACAGAGAAACCCTTGAGAACCTCAATGTGTTTGATGTTCTATCACTCACAAAGGAGGATTTGGCTCGAGGTGAGATGTACGTAGGTAAACGTAAACGAGTTGAACTGGAAACAAGCGCGGACTCGATTGAAGACTTTCTCAGGACACTTGACCTGAAGGTTCGTATCAGACCAGTAGATGACTTTGATACACCCCGAGTTGTACAACTCATCGGGAAGACTAACCAATTCAACCTCACAACCCGTAGATACACGGACGCTGAGGTTCAACAGTTCCGTGATGATGAGAACTCCATTGTTTATAGTATGGCTGTGACTGACAAGTTCGGAGATGAAGGGGTTGTTGGAGTAGCCATCATCAAGAAGAAGAACGGAGATTGGTGGATTGACACGTTGCTCATGAGTTGCAGAGTAATCGGTCGCTCTGCAGAAACAGCCCTTTTGGCGAAAATCGTTGCTGATGCACGAGGCGAAGGTGTATCACGTATAATCGGGGAAATTATCCCCACAAAGAAGAATCCCCCTGCAGCTGACCTATACGAGAAGCATGGATTTGGAATGCCAGCTCAAACTGATGAAAATGGAACAAGTTGGATACTCAATCTAGAAACAGACGCAGTTGACGTACCCGATTGGATCGAACTAATTGAGGAATAATTCAATGACCGATTTCGAAGAAAAACTCCTGGAAATCCTATCAAAGGTCCTTCTTCTTGATAAAGACAAGATCACTGACGACCTCCGACGCAAAGATTTCGAACCTTGGGACTCGATGAATCATCTCATCATTGTGACTGAAATCGAGAATGAATTTGAGATATTCTTCGAAGACGAAGAAGTTGTTGAGCTATGGACTGTTGGTGATATCAAGAAAGTACTAGGAAGCAAATTCTCTTCTTAATCTCTCTTTGGTTCAAGCTTCTGTACGGCACGCGCAGGATTTCCTGCAACAAGGGTCAATGGTGGAACATCTTTACTGACAACTGCACCAGCCGCGACAATAGCACCTTCTCCAACTGTGACTCCAGGAAGAATAATGGCTCCAGCAGCCACCCAGGCTCCCTTTCCAATCACTATCTTCTTTGGTCCTTCGTGAAAGATCTGTCTTCTCTGATGATATGGACTTCCACCCGAATGAGCCATTATTTTGACACCCGGACCTATACTTGCCCAATCGCCAATCTCAATGTACTCTGGATATTCACCATCCAACATGGCAAGGAATCCCATGTAGACTCCTTTCCCGACCTTGACACCGCATTTTCGATACACGCTAGCTCTGAATTGGTATGATGGTGCCAACCATGCCAGAATGCGTAGGAATCTTCCGAGTAATTTACCCAAATCTTATCACCTTCCTCCTCTTTGCCACAAGACTCTCCTCAAGTAATCCGTGAAGACCCAATTATCAATATCTCCTGTTAGAAGAAGACAGAACGTACTGTCACCTTTCCATTTACCATGCGTATTCCAGTATTTCACTGCCTCTGTTGGGGTTGTACACCACGCACCGAGACCTTGGGCGTGTTCTGTGACTTCTTTCAGACAATCTACAAACTCAGACTGCCCCATTCTGATTGGGTGTAGGTCAAACATGATGGCCCCCTTGGTTACAGCTGCTTTACTCACTTCAGCTTTGAGGGTCTTTGATACATCTCTGGGACCCATCCCTAATCTGTCAATCATGAGGTCGTCGCTCTGGATGTTTAGTGGTATGTATGTTACTTTGGATTGCAGGCCATCGATGTCTGTGTGGAAGAAATGTGTCTTCTCGCGGTGTTCTACTCTATACCCAAAGCCTCCATCCCATGTGAATTGAGCTTGCTCAAGCAGGAATGGCATATCGTCGGTGTAGTTATCATACGGGGCTCTGAAACCACTGATTTCAATACCCAACTCCTTGAACACTTGAAGGCTCAGTCTGAGGTCTCTCTCTCGCGCCTCCGCTGTCAACGTAGGATATCGTACATGATTATAACCATGACTTGCGACTTCATGTCCCTCGTGAACAATCATCTTCACAAGCTCCGGTCTCATCTTGGCAACGGCGGCAATAGTGGGAAATGCGAAACGACCATCTACTTCTTCGAGAGCTGAGAACATGTTGTGTAGTATAGTCTTAAACGGTGTCCGATGAAGCTTTAACATATGGAAGAATTGTCTGGGGGCTTTCAGACCCCACCGCCTGCCTAATTGTCCAATATAGTTAGAACCTGACACAATCTACACACCATTTCTGTGACACATTTTGCTTAAGGGGTCTCTTTCAAAAGGATTCCGACCGACTTTTTAAATTGAAGCTCATTTCTGAACGACGTATACTTTCGAGAAGAGATCGAATAGAGGATTGATGTATGTAGTGTTCATCTTGGCATAGACGTGATTACACATCTCGATGAACTTGTTAGCACGTTCGTCAGCAAGTTCCTCTATCCCGATGATTTTTTTGGCTCTCTTGGTGATGTCTCTCACCAGTCCTTTTGCTCCCTTGTCTTCGCCAAAGATGTTGATTGCGTCTTGCTCAATCCGCTTTAGTTGACTCTTGACTCTGATATCTGACACCTCATCAGATCCAAAGCTCTTGACCACATCCATTAGAACATCAAGGATTCCGTTGTGCAGACCTGCTACAAAAGCCTCAATCTCATATGCAGTGAACCGCACTGTGGTACCCTCACCATTGATCTGCCACTTCAAATCGCTACTTCTGCTCACAGTTATCTTTCTCTGACCAACGGCAATGACCTCATCGAAGAACCTCGAATCGATACTGCTCTTGACAGCAGTCTTGATGATTGCGGCCTCTGGGAGTCGTATATTAATCGAGTTTCCTCCGTTTGTGACTACCAGACACATACCATCGGAAGGAGGTATCTTCTTGACATAATCTGAAGGAGGTGCGACCTCCACTGGGGGCAGATGTTTCAATTTTTCAGCTAATTGTCGGATCTCAGCTTCTGTGCAGATGTAGGTCTGTCTATCTCCAGAGATTGAGATCGTACCTTCATCAGTGCGATCAAATATGATCTTGTTTCCTCCACCGACCCCTGTAGTCTTGAGATATTCTTGCTTATAGCTGCGTGCTGTCTGTGCAAGTTTTTCCAAGGCTGCGGCAACCATATGGGCTTCTCCATAGCCTAATGTGATCTCTGCATTTCCCTCGGTTCCGCGGCCAATACCAAGGGCTCCATCCTGTCTAATCTTAATATACACAAACTTCCACCAGTCGAAACTAGGAACTCTTTACTGAAAACTATTGTGGAGATTCCGGACTACAACAGAATGGTCATAAGAAGGCGGAACGACAAACCGGTGAGATTTCATGACAAAAGACGAAGCTTCTGAACAGACCATCATTCTTTCAGGAGTACCAAATGAAGAAATTGTCTGCCCCTTCAGTAAAGGCAAATGGAAGAAGACTGGTGATGCCCTTGTCTTCTTCGTGCTGTTTGTAACACCTGTGCTGTTTCTGATAGCTATAATCATGACTGGATTGAATTAGCATGAAACAGAATTGAGTGCAGAAGGCGAATGGCCCTCTGCATTGGTCTATTCTAAATAGAATCCGTCACATCGAAAGCTAGAGTACCTGCTTCCTTTGTCGTGAGTGAGAG
The DNA here is from genome assembly GCA_019894665.1 of Candidatus Thorarchaeota archaeon. GTDB lineage: Archaea > Asgardarchaeota > Thorarchaeia > Thorarchaeales > Thorarchaeaceae > SMTZ1-45. The sequence goes on along the minus strand of JAGXOC010000090.1, from coordinate 2,288 downwards.
ATCGATAGTGTGCTCACCTTCAGGAAGGGGATCTCCTTTGACGAAGATCTCTATCTCAACACCAACCTTGATTGGAAAGGTGTTGTTCTCACTAATGTCAGATCCAAGAATTTCGCCATCTACAGATCTGATAGTCGTGGAGTCTAGTGAGTACTCATTGCCATTTACTTTGATTGGTGCTACTGCTGTTGTAGTACCCGGTGATAATGAGTTCTTCAGTTTAAACGAAAAGCCTTCATCGACATTTTCGAGGCTTCCCTTGATGTATAGCTTCCTAAGAAGGAATGCTGGAATTTGCATTTGTCATTTAGCCTCCATCTAATTCTATAGTGGCCAGCATTCTCGTGAATCTTTTATAAGTTCCGAAGTTGGTTCGAGATGATTTTTCTGCTCGAAACTCTCCGCAAAAGGTAATAAGCCCTCAGCGGTCGGCAGGACATGAAACATCCCCCTTAAGGAGAGAAATGGTTGTTCGATATCTTTGATATGTTTGGTAATATTTTTGGAGCATTCTCTATGATGTTCTTTGGGATTACGATTTTCATCATTGTCATTGTTATAGTTGTCATAGTCTTTGTTTGTAGAGCAGGCTCGAGCGTTGCTACTAGTATGGCTCGTGGCTTCACAATGGAAGCTCCATCGTTCGCTATTCCTGAACAGCATCGTGGTCAGAGACGCTCTGATGGTTCTGAGATGACTACTGTGAGACTCCCTGAGAAGTGTCCATCATGTGGAGCTGCAGTTTCTCATGAAGGAATTGACTGGACTGGACCACTTGAGGCAAAATGCAATTATTGTGGTGGTACTGTAAGAGCATCGTTTGAAAGAGTCTAGTGTTCTCTTATCCACTCAAGGTCCGGGCAATACTGAAACTCTTAGTTAATAGAAATTTCTGAGGATATGCTAGTGGAATATATATCCAAATATGAGGAAGCTTTTTCACTATTATATCACGCAACAACTTAGGACTTGCGCTGCTCACTCCACGAGGAAAACCCAATGGTCGATGCACTTGAGATGCAGGAGGATGGCACAACACTATCTGTAGACATCAATAGAGAGAACTTGCTATCGGACCGAGTATTTTGCGTTGTTGATGACACAAACAAGAACGTCTACATATGGTTGGGAAAAGAAGCCAACGTACGCAAACGTTTCGTGGGAGCACAGGTTGCGGGTAGGATTAGGGGCGAACTGAGCACAGGTTTTCGAGTCCGTTCACTGGACCAAGGAGAGGAACCTGCAGATTTTTTCAACTCATTGACGGGCGACTGACTGAGTAACATGTTTCTCTTCACTTCCACAAGATTCTATAGAGTATCAGATATTGCACCTTAGAGGTCACTATTTTGAGAGGACTAATGAAGACCGCCCGTGGTGTTGGTAATCTAGAACTACGGGAACTTAATGATCCAACTCCTAAGAGAGATGATGTGCTGATTGAAGTTGCGGCAGCTGGAATATGTGGTACGGACATCCACATCAAACACGACCAGGCATTCTACACACCTCCTGTTGTCTTAGGTCACGAATACTCTGGCAAGGTGGTTGAAATTGGTGAAGATGTAACGTCTGTAGCAGTTGGTGACCGTGTTGTTTCCCCTGCTACTGCATATTGCGGAAAATGTCATCAGTGTAAGACTGGGCACATGAATCGTTGTACAGCCTCTGACAAGAGAATCCTCGGAACTTCTAATGCTAATGGAGCTTTTGCGAAATATCTAGTTGTGCCCGATTACATTGTTCATAAAGTGCCCAAAGGAGTGTCATTGGAAGAGGCTGCGCTTGCTGAACCCTTTGCATGTGTTGTACATTCGGTGATAGATAAGACTCCAATTTGTCCTGGTGATGTTGTAGTAGTCCAGGGACCCGGTACTATGGGCTTGATGGCAGTACAAATTGCCAAATCTATGGGAGCTGGTAAGATCATTGTGACTGGTGTGACTACTGATAAGTGGCGTTTTGACATCGCGAAAAAAATTGGAGCTGACTTGACCATTGATGTTCAGAGTGAGTCCGATCCAGTAGGAATTGTCGCTGCGGAAACTGGTGGTCGAGGTGCTGATGCAGTTATCGAGGCATCTGGTGCCTGTGTAGCTTGTACCCAAGCCTTGGATTTTGTGAAGGTTGCTGGACACGTGACACTTCTAGGAGTGCGGGGACAACCTGCCACCATTGATCTTGATCCAATCATTACTAAAGAATTGACAATGTCTGGAACTTGGGGAACATTACCCTCCTCCTGGGTGACTACACTCAGACTCATGTCTTCTCGCAAGGTTGATGTT
>JAGXOC010000008.1 GCA_019894665.1 Candidatus Thorarchaeota archaeon | reverse complement strand
TAGCTCCACAATACGGGCACTTGATTGAGAGTGGACCCACCCACTCAATATCTTCAGAGCTTAGACTTGCTCTACATTGATTGCATTTTTGAGGCGGCACATGAATGAATGTCTTTTCCTTGGGTGCTTCACGTGTGGCTGCTCCCATCATTCCGAACAAACCAAATCCTCTCATTGTCATGCTGTCCTTCATACCATAAATCATAATCCCAGCTCCAACCAGAAAACTCACCATTGGGACAACCATAACGTAGAACAGAATTGTTCCCACATTACTCGTGTCTATCCAAAAGAACTGCATGAATCCACCAAAGAAGCCGCCAACCATGACAATCATGCCTATGATCATTGTAGCAATCCGTTTACCTGAGGCCATTGTGTGTGCACCAATATATTGTGTTTGGATTTATTCTCAGGAATCAAGTTATAGGTTTCACTGTGACGCATCGAAGTTATTCATATGATTTTTATGTCGATAGCCCATTACAGTTCTTGTTGCAAAAATCAAAAAAGATGGGAGGAAGGGGAACTGTCACTACCAGAAAACAAATTCTATCGAAGCTGTCCTAAATGTCATGCTCGAAATTTGTATGATAATAAACACGTTGACACTAAAGGAAGGATATCGTGTCAAAAATGTGGATATTTTATGAATGCTGAAGAACAACCATGGGTGGATACACCACCAAAATATGAGCCCTATGAAAGTGGAGCACTTGAATTATCACTTCCATGGCTCTATGTTCATGGACTTTTCTTTTCATTGATTGGAATAGGGGTTTCATTCCTCTGGGGCTTCATGGTTATTGTTCTAGCAGTGCTGGGTGGTTTCATTGGACTGATTTTATCATTTCCGCTTTTGGCTCTAATGATAGGAAGTGTCAATCTTAGACTGGTTGATACAATCTGGAGAATCAAATGCCAATCACATTGGGTGAGTGTACTAATTCAAGGAGGTTTGTTGTTCCTCTTTTTACTAATAATGGGATTTGCGCTAATACCACTCACGGGCTTCGGCATTGTGTTCTCAGTCTTTCTTGATTTCGTTGTCCTTCCGATATTCTATGGGTATGTATTCAGGTCCGTTGCCCTTCAATTTGAAGATTCAATGACTAAATCTGAAATAGGGCGTGTGCCATCTAATCACAAATCCTGGAAATGTCCATTTTGTCAAAGATCATACGCATATCGAATCACATCAAGAGCAGAAGATGGGACAGTAGCATGTTTGAACTGCACTCGAAGATTTCTATTGCCTGTGTAGTCCAGATATTTTCTAACTTACCTAATCACGAGAGGTTTAATACAGCAACAGTCCTGAATGATGTACGATGGACCTAGCAGGTGGAGTAATCCTTCTCATATTGATTGTCACCTTAGTCGTGATACTATCCGAGCGAATCAATGAGACTGCTGCAGCTCTATTTGGGATGTCTCTAGCAGGTGCAGTTCTCTATCTTGCTTACGGGTTTGAGTTCCGAGAATTTGTTATTATGATGCAATGGGATACAGTCCTCTTTGTTACGGCCATGCTGATTGTGGTAGCAATCGCAGCATCATCAGGGATGTTCCAATACATCGCGCTAGTTCTAATTCGTCGTACAGGAGGTAATCCTCGTAGTATCTTCATTACATTCATGGGGTTTGTATTTGTCATCTCTCTGTTTCTTGATCCACTTCCAACCATGCTTGTTATGGGGGCTTTCACCGTTGAGGTCTGCAAGACACTTGATATCGATTTTCGGCCGCTCCTGATATCAGAGGTCATTGTAGCTAATTTCGCATCGATTCCATCATTGGTAGGTTCAGTTCCAAACCTCGTTATTGTCGTTTGGGCGGAAATTGAAGTTGGATTGATGTTCCTTGTATTGCTTCCACTGTCCCTCCTTCTATTTGCTATCACCGTACCATTACTTCTTCGACACTATGGAGAAAAGTTGGAGTCTGAAGATACTTCTGATTGGAACGTACTTTTCCTAATCAAACCAAGTGTGATGATTAAATCAAAGCACGACTTCTATCTCTCAATAATCGCAATGTCAATTCTGATTCTTGGGTTTACAATTGGTGCTCTAAGAGTTGAAGCATCACTCATAGCTATGATGGTTGCTTCTGGAATGTTGGTATTCTCGCACGAGCGTGCAAAAGGTCTCATCCGTCATCTATCATGGGACACTATTTTCTTCCTAGTAGGTCTCTTTGGAATTGTTGCTGCTCTTGAGCATGCGAATGTCATAGGTGAGTTTGTTAATGGTGTCACAGGCCTGATTGGTAACAATGCATTTCTTGCAATCAGTTTCCTGATTTGGATCCCCGGTCTTGTCCTTTCAATAATTGATAATATTCCAATTGCTGCCTTGCTGGCTCCTCTAGGTCAGAGTTTAGGGTCTATCAATCCAGTTGTCCCACTAGCCCTTATTGTTGGAACAAACATTGGTGGATACATGATCCCTTTTGGTGATGCCCCGAATATGGTTGCGGTGGGTCTGGCCTCTGATGAAGGTAAACCAATCAGTTTCATTGAGTTCACCAAAATAGCTTTTCCACTTGGTTTGATACATTTGGTTGTGAGTACAGTGTATTCATTTCTAGCAGCCTTTCTCTTCACCTTGGTGTGAAGGATTATACTCTCTCTATACCAAGGATAAATCGAAGGCGCGTAGGGGTTGAAACGGTCCGTTGCACTTGTTATTGCAGGTCTATCAGTAATTGTCATTTACAACATACTATTCGGTTATGGCATCTTACCATCATATCCACCGTTTGCTCTGTCGATTGGTAGGGCTGTAGTCCTTATCTTATCTTCTAACAGCTTGTGGAGTAGTATCCTACTTCCCAAAATCCCGCCGCTATATTGCAGGTCCTCCGAAAAGAATGTTCAAAGAAAGTGATTCCACTAAGATTAGACGAGTTGTACGGGATGTTGTTGAAGGACCTGAAAGACTTGTATTTGGGTCTGAAACTGTTACATTTCGAGAAGCATGTATAGCATCTTGGAAATTTGATGGTGTTAGTCGTAAATCAAACTGGTTTGTCAAAGATGATTGAGTCAATGACATAACCGCGAGTCCTCTCACTGCTTTTGATGGAATAGCTGTGCTCATTGGAGATTACGGGACTGAATCTCATAGGGATTCCATTGATTCAAGTGTTGAACATTCGGATTTTAGAGACACTGTTGTTATTGATAGAAAATCCTAGTTTATTCCAGTAGGAACCTTTTTTCCTAGTGGATGACTAAACAAGTAGTAGGCGATTGAACAATGGAGTGGAAAGATGGAGCAAGATGCGTTGTTTGCCTTACGTTTGATTTCGATGCAGACACATCATGGCGTAACATAATGCGACGGAATAATATCGAGCGGGATAACCCAGTTGTCCTTTCCATAGGTGAGTATGCTCCACGAGCGGCTGTACCCCGTATTCTTAAACTCCTCAAGAGCCACGAACTTAGAGCTGGCTTCTTCGTGCCCGGTGAGGTGGCTGACAGATTCCCGGATTCAGTCAAGGAAATTCATAGTGCTGATCATGAACTTGGTCATCACGGATATTCACACACGAACCCTGCCAGATCAACACTTTCGGAAGAGAAAGAAGAGCTCGAACGTGGATCCGATGCACTCGCGAAAATATCAGGGGTTAAACCTGCAGGATATCGGGCACCTGCAGCAGATATGAGCCCTCATACATATTCGCTTTTGGTTGAGCACGGTCTCTTGTACAATAGCACGATGATGAACGATGATCTCCCTTACATTGTAGAGGTTGAAGGCAAGAGGATAGTAGAGTTACCTATACGCTGGATGTTGGATGATTGGGTTCATTTTGGATTCAACATGTTTCCATCTCTTGCATATCAAAGTGGTATCAGCAGTCAGGAAAAGGTCTTTGAAATCTGGTCAGCTGAGTTTGAAGCAGTTTATGAGGAAGGATTATACTTCATGCTCACGATGCATCCACAGATAATGGGGGTTCCATCCCGAAGTAAGATGCTAGATAGATTGATACAGCTGATGAAATCAAAAGGTGATGTCTGGATTGCAACACCCAAGGAAGTTGCAGAATACTGGCTTCAACACGGAGAAGAATGACCTTGAAACGATTAGATGGGAAAGTTGTCCTAATTACTGGAGTAGCTGCTGGCATCGGTAGAGCAACAGCGAATCTCTTTGCAAAGGAGGGTGCGCGAATTGTTGGTGCCGATATCGATGAAGAAGGTGGCAAGTCTATTGCGGAGAAGATTCAGGCGTTTGGAGGAAGTATGACATTTGTCAAGACCGATGTGTCATACGAACCAGACATTAAAGCGCTCTTCGAAGCCACAAGCGAACTAGGGGGTGTTGATATTCTGTTCAACAATGCAGGCATAGAAGTCGCCAAAGGTCTCTTAGAAACCACAGAAGAGGATTGGGACCGGAATGTCAACGTGAACCTGAAGTCTGTATTCTTCTGCTGTAAATATGCTGTTCAACAGATGAAGGAGAAGGGTAAAGGTGTGATCATAAACAACTCATCAGTAGCAGGTCTTGTAGGCTCCTTCTCACCTGCCTACTCTGCTGCAAAAGGTGGGATAATTGCCCTGACAAAAGCTCTTGCTACTGATTTTGGTCAACACAACATTAGAGTCAACTGCATTTGTCCAGGAGCCATTGAGACCCCGATGCTGGAGAGGGTGATTGAGGAACAAGGAAATCCTTCTGATGTGCGGGCTAGAAGATTGAAGAATTATCCATTGGGTAGATTCGGTTATCCTGACGAGGTTGCCCAGACTGCATTGTTCCTTGCATCAGAAGAATCCACCTTTGTCACAGGAGCTACAATCGTTGTTGATGGAGGCTTCACTGCGAAATAAATGACGGTTGATTGACAATCACCATGCCTATCGAACGATTTTGAAGTGTTAAGAACCTTCTATTTAGAAAAAGAGTGCTATGAGAGGCTTTTATTTTCCAATTTTGATAATTTACTTAACATACGTTATATACTAACTAGAGAACGTCGTTTCAGTGATTCAATGATGAAGCACGCTACTCTTAACAAAGCACTTCTTGGAATGTTTCTCTTCTTACTGGTGTCATCTTTGGTTAACGTCAACGCAACGACCACAACTGAGGATGAGACCACTGAGGAGGATACCACCACAGAAGACGAGACTGAAACCACGAGTACAAGTGGTGCAGACGATGATTCTAATGACCGTGAAGTAACAATCGACGCAACATCTACGTATGTGGAGATCAAGTCTCAACTTGAAACTGGAGGAGTTGAAGACTCCTTTAAAATTGAAGTGGAGGTTGGTCCTAATGGTGTTGAGTTCAAGGTCGGATTCGAGACAGAAACAGCTACTAACGAAACCGAACGTGAGTTCGAGGTGCAGTTTAGAGAGCTTATCGAGTATCTCGATGTTAATAGCAATGGTGTCTACGATGACTCCATCGATACTGACATTCAGACACTAGAACTTGACACCTTTGAGCCTATAGTCTACACTCTTGAAAACACAGCAGCGGGTCCAGTACATATCATTGATGTTCTGACCACTGATGGTGTGTTTGGTGCTAGGGTCTATGCAGTTGGAGACTTCACCGAGGTAAACGGTAGTGTTATTGCTCCTACTCAGGTGAAGATTGATGTCATGATCTGGGACTTCAACTTCACTGATGTGGATTCTCTGCTTGCGCTGAAGGTTGAGCTCGGCTCTGAAATGGAGACTTCATTTGATGGTGAGACAGAGGATGAAGAGGATGGTCGAGCAGTTGATGAAGCAGCGATTGACGTTCTTATGACTGACCTCAACGGGTTCTTCTCATGGAAGGAGTCTGCTGAGATTGATGGAGTCACACATGCGGTCAACTCCAGCATTCATGAGGTCACATCCACCGAGCAAGAGATCTATCTCAACTATCCTCAGGGTAGTGAGATAATTCACGACCCCAAGATTGGTTTTGAGAACCTACTACTTGTTGGAAGTCCACTACCAATCGTACAGGTTCTAGCAGACAACATCTTACCAATTTCTGTTGGACTCGCTATTGCTGTAGTTGGTTTGATAATCGTAGTTAAGCGCAGGTCTTAATTTACTCAATTTGATTCCGGAGGAGAGATTCTTTCTCTTCTCCTCGACTCTTTTTTCTTCTCGACTCCATTATGTTTGTCAATTCAGTAAACTTATTTACGTCACCTTAGTGATGGCCTGTCATAATGAGTGAATCATCAGGAAAACGTCATTTAATTGAAAAACTTGACAAGCGTCGTATCAGAGTGAGGGATATTGACAGAGTTTTCCGATTGGCTAATCATACACCATCGAGTATACTAGATGTTGGTTCTGGTAACGGTGCAATCATTGGCTACTATTCGGAGTACGGGTATGAAACTGTTGGTATTGAGGTTAGTGAATCAGCTGTGAAACAAGCCTCAAAGCAGTTTCCAGGAACCAAATTCATTCATTATGATGGCTTACATTTTCCCTTCGGGGACTCTAGCTTTGATACAATACTTCTCAATGATGTTCTCGAGCACATATCTTATGATGACATTGAGCAGGTTCTTGCAGAGATTCATCGAGTCTTGAAACCAAACGGACTCGTATATATCAGTGTGATGAATCGCTGGCAGTTAATTGAACCACATACACTGATACCCCTATTGACTTGGTTACCGAGGGTGGCTTGGAACTCTGTTTGTATGAGGCTTAAAAAGATCGATTTCTCTAATGTCTGGCCTTACACCCGAGGAAGACTACAATCATTATTCAAAAGACACAGTTTCTCTTTCGATGACTTGACAAATGTATATGTTCAGCACAAATTTCATGGCGTCAATCCAATCGGGAATCGGATGACCTCTAGAATAGTACGCCTCCTTCAAAGAACACGTCTGATACGAATTGGATACTTCCTAGCTTTGAAGGTCAGTGTACTTGTATATGTGGCAAGGAAAACATGAATGGTAAATCCCCACATCTTCTTTCTTTGACAAGCTCGCTCTTTCTTTCTATGGTATGCGGTCGTGTAAGAACCGTTATCAGACCTTTTGTATAATCGTGTTAACGTTATGGGGTTCTTGTCATTCATTGAAACATGTATGTCGGTCAACTTGCCATGAGAATCTCATGAGCCTTCTTCAGTTGCTCAATAATCTCAATGCGCTGAGGACACTTCTCCAAACACTCACCGCATTCTTCGCATGCAGAAGCATCTTTTCCTACTGCCCATGGAGTTTTTCCAATCATTGAATAGAGATGTTTTGCTCCTTCTCTGAAACCATAGATCTGATAGCGTTGAAGAGCCTCGAAAATGAAGCTAATATTGACTTCATTTGGACAAGGTTGACAATATTTGCACTGTGTGCAAACAAGATCACATAGCTCCTTGAATCTATTAGCGATACTGTCAATTGATTCCTTTTCTTTCTCAGTCACTTGATCATAATCTTCCCTTGAGTTAATGACAAGGTTATCATCAAGCATCTCTTCAGAGCCCATTCCTGATAATGCAACTGATACATTTGGATTACTCAGTACGAACTTAAACGCTAGATCAACGTAATTTGCACGTCCAGGTGTTAGCCATTCCCTCATTTCTTCAGGCAGATCTTTTCCTGCAAGTCGTCCGCCTCCTACAGATCCCATTGTTGCTACCGCTAGACCCTTCTCACCTGCATAGTTGATCATCTCATGGTTAACCTGGTCAATGATATTGTACTGCACAAGCATCAATTCAAAGTGTCCTGAATCAATGATTTCTTTCAGAACCTCTGTTGTGTCATGGAAAGAGAATCCAATGTGTTTGATTTTTCCTTCTTTTTTAGCCTTCAACGCACGTTCTATTAGATTGAGACCCAACACCTTCTCTTCATACAACTTTTTGTTCAGGGCATGAAACAAGTAAAAGTCTACATAATCTTCATCCAATCGTTGAAGCTGCTCATTCAGATGCTCATCATAATGTTCGGACTCTGTGAACTCCTTTCGACCTACAGGGCATTTAGTAACGAGGGTGACTCGTTCTCGATATCCATCCTTTAGTGCCAATCCGAGGACTACCTCACTCTCACCACTGTGATAAGTCCAAGCGGTGTCTACATAGTTGATCCCATTGTCGATTCCTTTTCGAATAAGGCTGATCGCTTCGTCCCGATTGATTATGCCACCTTGCTCAACGACTGGAAGGCGCATACAACCAAATCCAAGTGCTGAAACTTTTGTGCCTAATTTTCCTAAGATTCTTTGCCGCATGCTTCTTCAACTCAAGAGATTATTTGTCGAGTAACTTGCAACTGTTAAATCCACGTGTACTCCTGAATCTTTGAAGAGCATGCATTAGTAGACCATGGTTGGGAGAGTTCTATTGTTTGGTCGAATGCCTATCATAGAAAAAGCAACGAGGAGATGCTGCGTTATGTGGACAGGATCCACGGCTGGGGTGTCTAAGGGAACAGTTGTGCTGCGGAGTAGGAAGTGAAATTATCCCATGATTTTCTTGAATTCGTCATCTTTTTCGTAGTCGAAGGATGCAATGTGTTCGGGGATGATTGTGATTTTGACCCAGTTGGCAATTTTGGATAAACCTTCATTCCATATTTCAGCATCTTTTTTGGCCATGTATTTAGTAGTGAGAGAAAGGAATTCTTCGGTCCAATCATCAGTGTGGACTTTCGCTTTGCCGTAGACAATCACACCTTGTATTTGAGGTGCTTCGATGTCGACGAGGAGGGTGACGTTGGGGTTTCTGAGGATGTTACGGGTTTTTTGGCTGTGTTCTGGGGATGCGATGATGATTTGTCCATTGCCGTACTTGAACCAGAGGGGGACAGCATGGATGGTGCCGTTTTTATTGAAGCTGCATAATCGCGCAGTTTTAGCGTCTTTCAGAAATAATCCGATTTCCTCTTTGGTGAGCGGAGGGGCTTGTGTGTAGGTCATTTTCATCGCTCCAAGAAGTTTGGAATCAACTGTCCTTTCTTCGCGATTTATTACTTGAGTGTTACGATAATACTCGTAGATTTGGAGGTTTCCTGATTTTGAATTATCGCGTAGTTGTGAAGGGTTATATCTACTCACACGTAATTTTCGTACCAATGTGTCACTTAAAACACAAGAGGGGAACAAAGAATAATGTCTGCTGTGAATATTAAAAACTTGGTGAAATCTTTTGGAGAGCTCGTTGCTGTTAATGACCTCACACTAGATGTCCGAGAAGGTGAGATTTATGCGCTCCTTGGACCCAACGGTGCAGGTAAGACAACAACCATCAAAATGCTCATGGGTCTCTTGGATCCGGATAGTGGCAATGCAAGTGTCTTCGGCATCAATTCGCAAGAAAACCCAGTCGAGGTGAAGAATCTCGTTGGCTACGTTCCTGAAGAACAGCAGCTCTATGATTCACTTACTCCTCGAGAGCTCTTTGATTTCATCGCATCAATCCGCAAACTCTCTCAAGAGAAGATCACAAAACGAATGCGTGAGTTTGTGAAAGCTCTGGACTTTGAGCAATACTATGATAACATGATTGTAACTCTCAGTCAAGGCAATAAACAGAAGACGATGCTCATCGCAGCCCTCCTTCACAGACCAAAACTCCTGATTTTGGACGAACCTTTCTCGAGTCTCGATGTCCGTTCTGCAAAGATAATGAAGGACATTGTCAAGATACACGCTGAAAATGGCGGCTCTGTTCTTCTAAGCACCCACGTCATGGAGGTGGCTGAAGGTCTTTGTGACCGCGTAGGCATCATCGATGAGGGTGTGCTGGTTGCAGAAGGTACTTTGGATGAACTACGTACTCAATCTCAACGAGAGGGAGCAACCCTTGAAGTTCTCTTTCTGAAGCTAACAGAGCAAGAGGAAGAAGTTGCTGAAGGTGTATCAGTCCTACGGGAGGCTCTATCCGATTGAAGATCTCCGAGAGCTGGAGACTTGCTGGGATAATCTCAGGTGAGGTGCGATTCCAAGCTTTCCTTGAGGCTAATCCCTCAAATCTAGCTCGAGTGAAAGAAGATCCAGCTAAGATATCCCGAGCAATCAAGTCTCAAAGTAGGATCAGCATTGTGATGACAGGGTTTATTCTAATCCTGATTGCTGTGATATCTTTGGCCGCATCCGCGTTTGACAATGAAATTGGTAGTCCTGATGCACGTTTGGCAGTTGGTTTTGCTGTGTATCTGACACTGAGTTTCGTCGTAGTATTCTTCCTAAACCTTACCACAACTTCTGGGCTCTTCTCATCGGGTGCGATGAGACTCCCCTCAACATTGCCATTGACAAGAGAACAAGTTGAACAACTGAATTTCCTTTCTTTTGTACGGATATTCATTGGTCCTGTTGCATTGTCTTTGATACTTTTTCCAGTTGGATGCTTGATTCTCTTTGGTCCGTTGGTAGCTCTCGTATCACTGATTGCTTGTGCTAGTACGGTGTCCATTGCAATTGGTGCTCTGATTCGAGTAGCAAAGTGGTTCCACAAGAAGACCCATCAGACTGACGAATCTCGAATCTCTTCCATGGTGCGAGTCGCCGCGTCGATTGGTATTGTCATTGGAATGATCAGTGTTTACAGTCTTGGCAGCTATATGCCAGATCTTATGCGATTCATCATTAATCTGTCTGTAGACGTAGGTCCTGGAGTCTTCACAATTCTTGCTCTTGTTTTCCCCTTCTCGTTCGGGTTCATGGCTGCCTCAGCAGCCTTTGGGTCTCTCATCCCGTTGACCACGATTCTTGCATCAATTGCCGGAACTGCATTCTACACAGTGATCGCAGTACTCTCCTTTAGAAGCAGTGGTCGATCACTGAGAGCAGTCACACTGGGTGGAATCTCAACAAGCAAACAAGGTCTCTTGAGAGAGGTAGCGGTGGATATCGTGAGCCCGCTCCGATCTATGGTTCGAAAAGATCTAAAGCTGGCAACAAGAAATATCGGTTCAGCATTTATCTTCGCTATTCCAATCTTTCTCATCATCATGTTATTCCCAATGCTCCAATACTGGCGGGGTCCTTTTGGGTTCCTTAGAAGCATGAGTGCACTCACCGCCATAGAGTATGCTAATCTGTTCGGTGGTATCTCACTAGTATCCATTCTGATGTTTGATACACAAGGAGCGTCAGTTCATGAAGGTCTTCCTGTGAGTTCGAAACTAGTGTTAAGAACAAAGACGGTGATAATGATTGTACCCTACATCTTTTGCATGCTTGCCTTAGACTTGGTCATCCTGATTAATTCTCCAATCTCACCCTTGTTACTCTTGATACCTATTGTCCAAATGCCCTATGGATACGTAATAGGGATGGCAGTAGGTGGCGCAGTATTCAAAATTAGAGGTGGAGGACGGGCTGTAGCGGTCAATGTGACCTCTGATCAAGCAATGGGTTTTGTGTCTGCATTTGTTGGAGCACTTATCGGTATAGTGCCTCTAGTGGGATATGGTCTTACTATACTCTACACAGGATCACAAATCCTCAGCCTAGCCACACAAGGTCTGATTGTTCTTGTAATGATTGTGGCATCATGGAGATTTATTCCTAAACTTCTCAAGGATTGAGTCAGTCAGAATATAAACCCCATATTGCATTCTCAGAGAAAGGTCGCTAGTAGGTTTTAACCAACCCACCAAACCTTACATAGCTTAATTTTCCATAAAACGGAAGCAGTAGCAATCTATCACGCGTGGAAGTTGTAGCAATGTCAGAGGATGAACCCGTTTCAGAAGAATATTCTGTATTCCAGAGAGTTCGCCAAATCCTCATTGAACCATCAGACGCTATTCAGTCTGATGTCCTCAGGATGAAGACCCGGTTATTGTCTTTTTCACTGTTGCTGATTGTCATCGGTCTTCCAGTTATCCAATTATTCCTTGATAATCTATTCGGCAATATTCCACTGTTCTCCATGACAACAGCGATATTCTTCTTGATCTACCTAATTAGTAGAACCAAGTATGCTGTGATTGCAGGAATAATCACAACTCTAAGCTTAGCGTCGATGCCCTTTCTCTTCTTATCGGTGGAATTCAATCAGACTGATATGAGAGTGGCACTGAATCTGATCATATGGCCAGTAATTGCAGCACTATTCGGTAGTCAATGGCTTACAGCTAAGTTCGAGGCACTATTCATTTCTGTGCAAACAGCTGCATTACTTGTATATTGCAATTTTCTTCCAGAAATCGAATTTCTGTTAGCACTCGAACCTATTATAGATCAAGCAGCCCTCTCCCTTGTTGTACTGATTTTTACATGGTCACTGAATTACTATGTAACACAGCTTGAGGAACACAAGAAATTCCTTGAACAACGTCAGCGAGAACTCGAGGTCTACACTTCAGTACTTACGCACGATCTAGGCAATGACATGCAAATTGTAAGAGGTCATATTGAGCTTCTCAATGAAACAATGAAAATACCCCTGGACAAGGAGTCGTATATGGCGACAACCCTTGCAGTTAGTGAAAGGATGTCTCGTGTAATCAAATTGTTTTCAGTTGTAGGGCGTGCAAGCGAGTATGATTTCCTTGAGACTCTTCAAACCATGGCTAACCGAGCTAAGCAAGCAAGTGGCGGTGCCAACATTAGTCTCCAAATAGAACCTGACATTCGCTCAGCTGATATTCGTCCTGGAATTCTTCTTCCATTAGTATTGGAGAACCTGCTGAGAAACACCGTTGACTATGTAGGTGAGAGTGCAGTTGTGACAATCCGCCTAGGACTGGTAGAGAAGACACTAATCATCACCTATCGTGATAACGGACCTGGTATTGATTCAAGCATTAGGCATCGAATCTTCATGAAGGGTGTGACAACCAAAGGTGAAGGAAAGGGTCTCGGTCTCTATCTTTCCAAGAGGATTGTAGAATCATATGGAGGCACAATTGATCTTCTTGAAGAGAAAGAAAGACAAGGTGCCGCATTCCTCATTTCAGTTCCAGTTCTCTGAATAATGACTTGGATTAATTAGGACGAAGCGCATAGAGTCTGGATATGGGATTCAGTATACGCAATTATCCATTAGTCACAATTAGTGGTTTATTGGTGATCCTTCTCTATTGTGTATTCACAATGGTGTCTTGGGCATTCTATCCAGCTCCCTTTGGACCAAGCAATCATTATCTAAGCCGCTTGGGCAATTTCAACTATAGTCCATTTGGAGCATATTTCTACAACTGGGGCTGCATACTGACAGGATTGGCTCTCGTCCCATTCTTCATCGGATTGAAGATTTGGCAAATAGAAAACCCGATTCAAAGAATAATCATGGTCATCGGTCAGGTACTTGGTGTTGCCTCAGGTTTTGGACTTCTGGCAATTGGTGTGTTCTCTGAAGATCAGGGAGCCCCCCATATGACTGCATCAAGTACTTTCTTCACGATAATCTTTTTCGTGCTCATTCTAATCACCATCGCTCTCATGCTGAACTCCAGATTCAACAAGATCGTTGGAGTCTATGGCTTTGGAATAACGCTCTCAAGTTTGGCCTTTGCACTTACGGTTGGAGGTCCATTGACTGAGTGGTATACTGTCTTTGGTGCTCTTCTCTTCGTTGGACTCATCGCAATTGATAGCATGAAATTGAAGAATTCACATCAATTATGAATGCCGCTCATTGTACCATTCAGCGGCAATGCTGCAATACAAGCATGTCTCAATTTTATTGGTTGTCATCGACACTGACTTAAGACAGTCGTGTTCGAGAACTTCAGATTCCGAGGCTACCCGATGACAGATGATGAAAGGACTGCAGATGAGCAACCGATAGCAGCAAACCCCGCTTCACATCCAGGTAGACTCGGCCTAAGCCCCAACCTGTGGAGATTGGCTGCTGTAATTGCCATTGCGCAGTTTTCTACGTCTCTTTGGAAATGGGAATTTAGTTTATTTCTAGAGGGAACTCTACTCTTCGAACCTTGGCAACTTGGTGTTGTATTCTCCGTGGCTACTCTTACAGGTCTTCTTGCGAGTGGTTTTGCAGGGTACATTGCTGATTTCATTGGTCGTCGGTGGACCATTGCGCTGGGTTTCATTCCCGTGACCATTGGACTTCTAACATTGTCTTACTTCCCAATTTGGCCTATCGTGCCAATTCAATATGGCCTGGTATGGTTTGGAATGAGTACTGCTCGACTTATGGCTAGAGCCATGCCTGCAGATGAGATAGCTGCAGACGATGGGCGAAATCCTGCAAGACGTTTGATGATGGTCATGATGCCGCTTTGGTTTGTCGATGCATTTGGACCACTCACAGGTACTTTTCTCATTAGTATCGGATTTCAATCTGGAGACCTTCATCTGATTGGAGCTTTTGCCTCGATTCTATCATTCGTATCAGCAATAATCCTCATCAACGAATCATTGGGGTCTGAGGTCATCAAAAAAGCCCGTGCTGGACCTAAGATTGCTTTCCGAAGTTTGGGGCGAGAGTTTTGGCTACTGACCTTTGGCATGCTTGGAATGTATTTCTGTTGGACTGCGACGACTCCCTATTTGGGTAATATTAGCGTCGGGGGGTGGAATGTTGATACCATCACCTACGGATTGACGTGGAGTCTTTTCTCACTGACTGCAGCTTTAGCTATGTATCCTCTGAGTACTTTTGCAGATCGAAACCTTAAGCGTGCGCTCCTGACTGGTGTAATAGGAAACGGCTTCATTATGATCTGGTTCAGTATTGGTAGCGGGGCTCTGATGATGTACATCCTCAATTTCTTCTGGGCATTTCCCTTTATCCTTTGGATTGGTGCAGAGAGAAGCATCATTGTGTTGGCTGTTTCTGAGGACACAAAGGGACGTGCATTGGGGACCTATGATCTACTAATGGGTGTATTAGCGATGTGTGGTCAGCTCTTTGGAGCTCTGATTTGGGAACTTACAGACAGCTTACGTGTTGTCTATTTCATCGCGGGGATTGGCATGTTTTTGAGTTCAATCCTGTTGTTCGCAGTCTTGACACATGTTCATCCTCCCAACAATCAAAATCGCCATGACAAAGTTTGAACTTAGCTATACAAACTCATCTGGTGACGTTCGAATCTCAGTTTCAATCTGCGTTTCTGTTAATCTGTCGATTCTCGCCTCGAGATTATCAAGTGCCTTACAGGTTCCAGTGTCCAGAATCTCTTCTACAGTTTCTCCCATTGAGTTGTCGATCATAAGATGTTGGTTGAGTTCTCCTTCACCACGCAGTTTTGTGAGTTCATCAACACCTCGCTCAATTCTCACTGCGAGTTCCCAGTATGGTTTGGTTGCACTTCGTGGCATTCCAAAGAACATGTTCATTCGAAAAGTGATGTCAAGTAATACTCCAAGGACCTGATTGTTGGATTCGTGTTCGTGGGGAATCTTCTGTCGAACAGTTCTATCCCTTACACCGACCTGGTTACATATATGTCGACCCAATACCATCACACTGACTGGGAGTCGTTTAAAGATCGGTTGTCCGTATGTGTTGTTGTCCTCGTAGATTCTTGTTATAGCCTCACAGTTGTCGGGATACCTTCTGTCTATCACACGCATGAAGTATTCTTTCTGACGACCAGGTTTGAGCGTCAATCCACCAAATTGAATGAACTCACCATTAGCTGCTCTTGTTGCTTTCGCAAGGCTAGTCATATTCTCAACATTGTCCCCTATGGTTGGAATGATTGGTGTAGCCATCACACCTCCATAGAGACCTGCCTTTCGTATTTCCTTGAGTGCAGAGAATCGTTCTGATGTTGCTGCTGCATTTGGTTCAAACACTCTCTGAACTTCATCATCTGCACACGTTATCGTGAATACAACATTAGCAAAGGCGCGTTCGTGTATTTCCTTGAGGATATCCAGGTACTCCAGAACGAGGTCTGATTTTGTGAGAATAAAGACTGGCATGCCGTAATCCAAGAGAGTCTCTAGGATACGGTAAGTCACCTTGTGTTCTCGTTCAGCTTGTTGAAACCCATCGCTGACCCCGCCACACGCGCCAATCACGAGCTTTCGTGGGACTTTCTCTGCAATCCTTTTGGCATCCTCATCATCCAGAAAAGACCAGAGGGTTTCTGTTTCTAGCTCGGTTCTGGAAGTGAACCCCAGTTTCTTCAGCTCTTTCCGAAGAATTTCTGCTGCATTTTCCTTCACTCTGACGTGTGAGTAGAAGTTGTCAACATGATAATACTCTGAGTTACCATCACAATAGACACAACCATGTTCGCACCCTCGGTATGCATTCAGGCTTCTGTTCATGTGGAACCAACTATCTGCAACATGTGGTTTAGAGAGCAAAGATCTTGCCTTAACACACTCATATCGCATTTTGATTCACACACTTTCAGTAGGTCTCATCTTCAGGAGGTTTTCCCTTTAGAAAAAACACGTTCTCGGAATATTCGAGTATCCTAAAGACCTTAAAAATCGAATGAAGACTAGCTACATTTACTTATGTAGAACCGTGTAGAAAGTTTGGATTACAGGTGCCACCGGTGACAGATGAGAATCACGAAACTTCATGGCTACACAAGGTGATGGAGGTAGTCCGTGATGGATTTGTGGTCATTCAGGATGAAGACATCATCCTCACCAATTACGCCTTCACCGATATGCTTGGCTATGAGAAAGACGACCTCTTGGATACAGCCTTTGAAGACCTCATCGATTCAATGTCCCGCAAACGAGATCAAGAAATGATAGAAGCTCTTGTCACAGGTGAAAATGCAACACGATTCAACACACGCTTAACATCAAAGGACAAGAATGTACTTCATGTGGAAATCACTCCAACCGAAATCAAACTTGAAGGAAAACCCGCAATAATCGCCACAGTGCGCAATATCTCATCACGGATGGAGCTTGAAGCTGCTGTAACGGAACTCGAGAAACGTTTCGCGACACTATATGATATGTCGCCAGTCGCGTATTTCACATTGAATCGAAATGGGGATATTGAACAAGTCAATGCAGCAGCTGAAGAGCTTCTTGGCGTTGAGGCTGAGAACCTCATCGGGAGGTCTCTCTCAGAATTTCTCCCCGATCCAGAACCACTCTATGACCCTGGAGCAGATATCGTAAAAGAAGCTCTGCGTGGAAAGAGCGTGAGCGGGCTTGAGATACAGATGAAACGGGGTGATGGGAAGGTCATCTGGGCTAACATTTCTTCCAGCCCTCTAACATCAGGTACTGAGAAAGTGAACGAGATTGGGCTTACTGCATTTGACATAACGACTCGGCGCGGCGTGGAACAACGACTAAGACATGAAAGCGAGAGGGCCAACTTGTACATGGAAGTCATGAGCAGTGACCTAAACATGACAAATCAGAATGTTCTGTTTGCGCTGGAGGATCTCAGCATCTCTATAGACCTGCCAGACCGTCTCAGAGGATTGCTCAGCGAGTCCGCGTGGAGTGTGCGCAGTGCTAGTAGAATGATCGCCAACATGGGTGTTCTAATATCCTTGGGTCAAGCGCCGCCAAATAAGGTCCAGACCCGACTTCAACCCCATTTCAACAAGGCTGTTCGAGAGGTTACACGAGACTTCAAGTGGAAGACACTCAATGTTAAATCAAACATTCCAGAGCAATCTTTCAATGTTGTTGGACATGCCTTCATGTGGTATATTTTCTTTAACATAATCCATTACAGTGCGAGCGAAGATCCCAGTACAACAGTCGACCTTGAGATCAAAGCCGATGTCACTGAGGATGGCGACATGGTTCGGATTGAGTTCCTAGATAATGGACCTGGGATTCCTGATGAACACAAGGACCAGATTTTCAGGAGAACTGGAGGGCCAGAGGAACAGCTTGCAGGAAAAGGTCTTGGCTTGACAGTTGTTGATCGATATATTGAACATCTGGGTGGAAGAGTGTGGGTTGAGGATAGAGACTCCTCAGATGCATCTAAGGGAAGCAAGTTCATTGTACTCTTGCCTGCTTGGAAGGAAGAACTCAAGATTCCCTCCATTATGTTCTACAAATCAGATCATTGTGTCTTCTGCGGTCCTGTCCTTGATTCATTAAAAGTGGTCCTCACAGAGATGAGCATTAGTCCCTCAAACATCCGACTCATCAATGTTGATGATCCAGATTCTGGAATAAATGAGGATGATTTGCCTGCTCTGCCCACTATTCATTTGGGAACGAAGAAGCTCGCTGGATTCGTGTCTGAAGACGATTTAAGAGTGGAACTCACTTCCATGCTCCTGATGTCAGGTTGATTCCTATTACTTCTTTGGAGGCATGGGTGCAATCATATCATACTCATCTTTTATGCCCATCTCTGCAACATGTTCGTTCGGATAAATGGTCACTTCGTCCTTTAGAGCAATCATGTAACCATCATGGTCTGTCCGGATGAATCCATCACCTAGAGGTTTCCCATGAATGTCTGTTATCTTTGCTATTGCTTGGCCCTTAGTCACTTTCTCACCCGGTTCAACCAGCAGTCTTACAATTCCAGAGTGTTCTGATCGCGGATGCTCAAATCGTCTGACACGATGCTCTGGGGCTGGTACTGTGAATTCAGTGACCTTTTCCATTGGAGATTCTAACATTCCTGCCCATCTCAAAACATTCTTCGTACCTTTAACAGAACCTGAAATGATATCTGGGAGAAGGACATTATTACTACCCATTTCCACCGTAAACGCCGGTATCCTCAGAGAATTCAGAACCGCACCTGAACAGGAGCGGTGGTACTTCAGATTGATGTATTTCTTTGGTGGGAAGTCCGAAGCAACCATTGCAGCCGCACCATATGCTTCAATCATTCCAAGTTGCTTTGCGGCCAACTTCTTAGCTTCTTCCTTCTCGTCGTCACCGTCATAGAATATTCTATCCATGATTGAGTAAGGGATTGACCGGAGTGTGTGGTTATGAAAATCCAGATGGTAATTTGCATATTTTTCTAAAATGCTATAGATCAGATTCGCTACCTGTTCGTAAGGTTTTGGAAACTTCTTATCCTCATCATCCTGATCGGGCTTTGCGAATCTTCCCTCCGGGAATTGCCGATTTGGATCAGCATCTTGGTACTCTGGATATCTTTGATACAATCTAAGGCCTGTTGGGTTCAAAGATGGGATTGCTACAACTGTTCCTTTCAATTGCTCTGCGAGTTCCTGTGTGACCACATCATGAATGACCCCAATACCCGTGAGCTCATTTCCATGAATATTGGCTGTAATGAAGAAAGTAGGACCATCTTCTTTCCCCTGAGCTATCATCACTGCTAGCTTGTCTTGGGTGCCTGTTGGCAACTCCAATGCGTCAACGAATCCATAGGTAAGTTTTCCTGGCTCGCTTTTTGCAGTACCAATCTCTATCTTTTTCATAGTGTAAACCAAAATCGGTTCACAACAATCGCTCCTTTTAATCCATCGAGAAGCGTATTGATTGCTAGACAGTCGGATTAATTTGCGACAATTCATACACCTCAAAATGATAAGGTGAGTAAATTGGAGTATTCAATCCGACCTATTGGTTATGTAGAAAAGAATGACACCGGAATCTATCTGGTCATCAACTCTGAAATTTGGGATGCCACCCTGCATGTTGACCTCTTCTCTCATCTGATTGTGTTATGGTGGATACATGAACGTGACTCTGAGGAAGATCGAACAACACTGATATCCTATCCTCCAAGAAATAAGGGCGATGAAGCATCAGGAGCCTTCTCATGTAGGTCTCCCTCAAGACCTAACCCAATAGGACACACTATTGTCAAGCTTCTAGAAGTTGATGATAAGCACTCTCGTCTGAAGATAGACCATATGGATGCCAATCATGGGTCGCCAATTATTGATATCAAACCATACCTGCCCTCTTCTGATACGGTAGATAATGCAAGAGTCGCACCTTGGTTCAAGGATTTGGAGCGACGATATACTACATGAATCATTTTTCACCCTCAATATAGTACTCGAGAAGGTCGCTCATGAACAAAGAGGTCATTTTGATTATCTTCATCGGGTCATCCACGATGTATGTAAAACGATAGGTGACTGCAGCTGCTGGTTTTGCCCATATCTGATACGATGGGCGAGAAAGAAACACCTTCTCATATTTCTTACAAACCTCATCGAATTGATGCTGCATTTTCTTCTGGTCATAGCTCATGTGAATGTTCATGTCGAATGTATACCTATATGCATCAGCATCACTAGCCATATCGCGCAGTATGTCTATAGCATTGTCAATAGATCTGAGGTAAGATTTTTTCTGCTTCTCCCCTTGTGCTTCCTCAATTTGCTTCTCTTTGTCGATGAGTATATCTGCTACAGCAACTCGAAAGTTGGTGACTTCACTGGACACAACCTTGTTGTTTGGGAGTAATTGCCTTGTTTCATCACCAAGAAGTATTCGTGTGTAGTTCAAGGTGATCTCTCTGACTATTCCCTCAACTCCTCCTACTCTGACATAATCTCCGACCCTAAAGGGTCGCGCAGCTAAGACATACAACCCACTGACAATGTTACCCAGTGCCTGAGAGAAGGCAAGACCTAGTGCGGTACCAAAGATTGCTGTTAAAGAAAGAATTGTTGCAAGGCTCGCTGCAAATGCATTGACTATAATAATCACTGCAGCCAAGAAAAAGGTCAACCTGAGAACCAAGACAATTCCAGTAGATGCTTCAATTCCCATTCCAATTGAAACAAGAGACCTCTTAGCTAGTCGGGTAAGTACAAAATACAGCAACATGAGTAGGAGAAGTGAAACTACTACTATAATATATGGGAAAAGTTGATCGAAATAGTACTGTAAGTATCCAATAGGATCTATAAATAAATCCGGAGGGGGTAACGCGGTTGTAGTTTGCATGACAGACTCAATCTCTATCTGCAGAATCGACTATTTGAATGATACCTACGTTCTATAGTACGCCCACTGAAATCTACGTACTCTTAATAGGTAATTAATCCAGAAACTGATATGGAGATGAACGAAGTCACTGGTAGGCGGAGGCCGAGTGCAGCTTTCCTTATCAAGATACTAATTGTCTTAATATTCCCCTTGCGGGGTTTCTTCTACTCATATGAAACTTGGTGGCACTCTATACTACTAACGGTTATCGATAATCAATTTATAGCCCTAAATCCAATCAACTCACTAGTAGCAGGTATACTCATTCTGTTGCCTTGCTTGATTTTTGAGTGGCAACTAAACTCACGACCAATATCGAAATCTATTCGTGGTAGAACAGCTGCAGCCTGTATCCTGAGTTGGGTCTTCAGCTTCATACTGCTCCCGTTCGCCAATCCTTACTGGGGGTCAGATCCTTTCTACAATACGATGGTATATACCCCCATACTAGCCATTGCCTTCTTTGTCATTCTCCCTCTGATATCACGTGAAACAACTCGCCAAAGCATCTCAACTGAACATCGAAATCTCAGCTATAGGTTCATAACATCAACTCTCAGAAAAAGGTCCAGACGTGAAAAAATTCTTTCAGGTCTTCTCTGGTTCGGTCTTGTGTTCTGTCCATTCATGTTCTTCGCTGTAAACTATGGGTGGTCATATCAAATTCAACTATCATCACTGTTCTATTTTGTTTCAGGTTATGGCGGGGGTCTGATTTATGGATTTACAGCTCTAGTTAATGTTGAGTTTCAGTTTGCAGCTGCAATAGCTGCTTCACTACCCCCCGTTGCACTTTTAGCCGGACTTCGTTTTGTCTTTGTGCGGGATGTCTTCAGGTACCAGAATGGTAATATCACGAAATCAAGACTAGTGTCTGTAGCTTTGTTGGGAGAGTTACTCCCCTCAGCTGCTCTAACTCTCTTTGCGTTGATTACATTTCCTCCTGGTATGGGCTTTTTCCCCCTGTTCCTTCCTATGCCAATCCTCCCGCTACTTGGTTTTGTATTCCTAAGATTCAGTAAATTCGTTCCAGTGAAGGAGGAGCTCTGGACAGACTACGAACACAGAATGTGGTTTGAGAAAGAGCAAGAACCATATGTGCCAAAACCTGTGGAAGAAACAATCAAGGTTCCAATAACCTATCTTCTGGTTTCGCAGGTCCGTAAGCGTTTGAAAGAATAGCATGGATTATTCAGAATCGAAGACCAAGGTCTTGATCACAACTGGAACGACAACATCCTCAATGATAGGCTCACCGATGTCAACAAAATCACCCTCTTTCAGGAATATCTCGTCAATGGAGAGCAACTCGTTATTGATTCCAGTCTCTCGTTTCATGACATTTCCCACACTGTTGCCAATATCTGCGTCGAAGCACATGAAAATGGGAGTCTGGGTTTTGATAGTATTAGGAAGAGCACTAACCACTCCTAAAGCGAATTCTTTGAGATTGTCATAGGACGGTCTAACGGAATTGTTGAAGGCCAAAATGAGTGGGTCAACACCTTCTATCAAATCAAATCGTGATAGTGCTCTCTGTATAGCTTCTTTGACGTCTGTTGAGGATGGTTTTCTTGTACCAATATGTGGTTCGATGACAGGCAGATTACGAAGCGGATATTTGAAACCTGAGGAGAGAAATGTTGTGGAACCACTTACTTGAAGACTGAAATTACCTGCTCCTATGACAGTAGCACGTATCTTGTGCTCTGGTTTCCCAACTGGCAAGCTTAACTCTCCAGTCTTCTCTTTTACTGCTCTGGCAAGAAATACTCCAAGGTCATTGAACTCCCTCTCTTCGCTACCATAGATATACTCCGCAACACCTCCAGAGAATGTTATGCAATCTATTTGATCATCATATTCGAGAGGAGGTGCCATCATCAACATTGATGTGATTTTTGAAAGTGGTTTCTGCTGGATACAATCGAGAAGTGCCCGAGCAAGAGCATCTGCAAGTTTCTTTTTGTCTGAATCTGAAAGAACCTGTCCAATCTCCAAGCTCAGTCCCACTGCTTCAGCGAGATTCCTGCCGGTGTCCTCTAAGCGAATGATTCGATGACTATCATCGACTGCAACCAATCTTCCACCTACATTTATTGCAGTTGTGGCAACGACACGGCCATCCTTGCATACAGCAACGTTAGATGAACCACCACCAATGTCAACGTTCATGATTGTTTCGCCAGTGTCAGTAGACTTTGTGACAGCACCCGACCCATATGCTGCAAGAACCGACTCAAAATTGGGTCCTGCTGTTGCAGCCACAAATTTACCAGCTTCGCCAGCGAGTGCACTGACAATCCATTCAGCATTCTCTTTCTTTGCAGTTTCTCCTGTAATAATGACCGCGCCTGTATCTATGTCAGAGACTGCAAACCCCGCACTCTGATAGTCACTTAAGAGCAAGTCTCGGAGATGCTCAAAATCGATATTTCTCGCATCCTTGAATGGAGTCAGATGAATTGGTCCCGAGTAGAGAATTTTCCGTTCTTTGATCTCAAACTTCTCGGTTCTTGAATTATCATTCTTCTCGAGTACAATTTGGCTAAACACGACATGTGAAGTTGATGAACCTATATCGACGCCCACACTGGTGAGTTCCTTTCGCTTCGTTTTAACACTCATAGTCATTTTCACCGATCAGATGTATCGTGCGCGAAGAAATTCCACCTTTTAGGTTTATGATAGCGCGCAATATATTACAGGTTCGTGTCCCAGTTAAATAGGAGTCTAGAAACTATGGATACTATCAAGGCCATCAGAGATCGAAGAAGCATTAGAAAGTACAAGTCCGATGATGTTGAAGAGGAGGATCTTCAAACAATCCTTCAAGCAGGTAGATGGGCACCTTCAGCATCAAACAAGCAACCGTGGCACTTCATCATAATTCGAAATCAAGAGATGAGGACTAAGCTTGCAGGCATCCATAACTACGGACGGTTCATGAAGGAATCTTCAGTTGTTATAGTCGCTCTTGGAGATCCCGCAAAACATCCAAGGTACCATCTTGCAGATCCTCATCAAGCAGTACAGAATATGCTGCTAGCAGCACATTCTCTAGGATTAGCTACCTGTTGGATGGGTGTTCGGGACACAGACATAGAGCCACAATTTCGAGAAGCTCTTGGAATTCCTAAGGACATGCGTGTTGTATGTTCGATTTCTTTAGGTCATGGGGATCAGGAACGTAATAGCACAAGATTCCCTCTAGAGGAGATCACATCATGGGAGAAATATGGTGGTACAAAGTAACAGCAGGCTGATCGAAATGTCGGGAGAATCTGATCTGAAATCTCTCCTTAGGGATATGAAGCCCGAAATTATACCTGGAGAGTATGTTTTCTGCTCAATCCAAGAGAATCAACTGGGAGCCCTAGAGAATCCACTATTGGTTTTCCGAGAAAGTGAGGGATCAACAGTAATTGTCACAAAGGTAGTTGCTGAGGATAATGAGCTTGATTTCAACTCTTCATGGGGTCTCGTAACGCTCTCCATCCATTCAGATCTTGAAGCTGTTGGTTTTCTAGCAGCTATAACTGGTCATCTAGCAGAAGCTGGAATCAGCGTCAATGCAGTTTCAGCCTTCTACCACGACCATCTGTTCGTCCCATTTGAGAGAGTAGATGAAGTGGTGTCTTTACTCTTGGATCTAACCGACTCATCTAGAGTGAAATGATGACTTCCTTGGATTTCTTGCCAGACATATATTCGATGTCTATTCTCCCAATCTTGATATTTTTCACAGACTTCTCTGTAACCTGCTCCTCAATCAATTTTACAGGATCTGAGTCAATAGCATGAATCATGATTTTCAGGGCTCGTTCCTTTTCTTCAAGATCTTCGATAAAGGTCACTCGACCCCTGAATTGAGCGGTCGCATAAAGATGGTCACAGGAACCCTCTGCATACCCTGCATCTTCGAGAGCCTGGCCCCACACAATGTTGTTCTCTTTCAGAATATCCACTTTCTTCCCCTCTTGGGCACAGTGAAAGTAGATACTGTAATTCTCTACGTCATATCCATGACTCAGAGTGACAAGATATGGTTCATCTTTAACACTCATTGCTACGGTGATGTATTGAGCCTTCTGAAGAATGGCAATTATCTCATCCTTGTTTTCAATGGCTTTCTCTTTCCTACGAATTCCTCTCATTGTCCTTCTCGAATCCTTTGGGGAAACGTAGCGTTAAACGTTTCGAGTAACGTTTTTCTATAACGCACGTCAGTCAGTATTCATGGTCGGGATTCAGGATGTCTATGACGCACATGAACGGATTCGAGACTATGCTCTTTGGACCCCCGTTATGACATCATCAACTATAGACAAGTTGACTGATTGTCAGGTCTTCTTCAAATGTGAGAATTTTCAGCGAGCTGGTGCTTTCAAATTCAGAGGTGCGTTCAATACCGTATCACAATTGACTGAGGAAGAACGAAAGAAAGGTGTCATTGCACATTCTTCTGGAAATCATGCGCAAGCTCTAGCTCTGGCTGCTTCACTCATAGGAGTCAAAGCCACAATAGTGATGCCTAAGAATTCACCACAGGTCAAAGTGAACGCCACCCGAGGATATGGTGCGGAGGTTGTATTTTGTGAGAACTCAACTGAGAGTAGAGTTCAGGTAGCTGATGAGCTGATCGAGAAGCATGACTATGTTCTGATTCACCCTTACAATGACGAACGGATAATAGCTGGAGCTGGAACAGCCGCTTTGGAACTCATTGAAGAAGTAGAAGATTTGGATTATATATTCTGCCCAGTAGGGGGTGGAGGTCTCTTAAGTGGTACTTCGATAGCCACCAAGAATCTTTGTCCTAAATCAGTAGTGATTGCGGTAGAGCCTGAAAACGCTGATGACGCCTTTCGTTCTTTCAGAGATGGTAAGATCTATCCCAGTGTTAATCCAAACACGATTGCTGACGGTCTCAGAACCCAACTTGGCGAGGTGACGTTTAGGGTCATCCAGAAGAATGTGGATTCAATTATAACGGTAACAGAAGAAGAGATTGTTGGCGCTATGAGACTTCTTTGGGAACGGATGAAAATGGTTGTTGAACCCTCTGGGGCTGTATCACTGGCTGGACTACTCAAAATGAAAGATGAACTATACGACAAACGAGTTGGTGTTATCATCAGTGGAGGAAATACTGACTTAACTGAGTTCTTCTCACAGCTTCTATGAACCACTTCTTTGCTCAGCAGTCTTTGGAAGCCATACTATAAACTCTGCACCCTTTGATGATTCACCCTTTACACGATCTCTGGCATCAATACGTGCACTGTACTTGTCACAGATTTGTTTTGTCTGATGGAGTCCTACTCCTCCGTAACGCCTTGATACATCGAAGATTGCTGTCTTTAGAGAGCTGGATATGCCTTGTCCATTATCACCAATAGCAATCTCATACCCCTCTCCGCTGTCTTTGAGTGAAATCCATACTATCCTTTCTTCCCGAGGGTTGTGTTCAATAGCGTTCTCAATCAAGTTACCTAGTAGTTGTTCCAAGAATTGGTCTGCATCTATGAGAGCGTTATCAATATTCATCGAAATCTCAAACTTCACATCTATGTGTTGGTCACTATAAGATTCTACAACCGATGCAATAGTTGTATTCAGTTTTCTGATTCTCAGGGGTACTGACATCAAGGGCTCAGTTACTTTGACCTTCGATATCATACTTTGACATCTTTCAACTGATGAAACAATTTGCCCAAGCAGACGACGTGCATCTGGGTCCTTGAGCTTCATCTCCATGACCATTGTGCTTCCCAGGATGATTTGTAGCTGGTTTCTGAAATCATGAGACATCAGGTCAATGAGATGCATTGCGCGTTCTTTCTGTGTTTCAAGGTATTTCTCAGCGGCAAGTTGTTCAGTCACATTCAGAGCAACGATTTGGAGAGCATGATCTCCTTCGAACTCTATTCGATGCCCTTGGAGCTCAAGCCACTGCATATCTCCGTCCTTTTGGAAAATACGAATGACCATTGGTAACTTGGTAGGGGGGTCTCCTGCCAAAATCTCTTGTAAGCGAGTCATGGCTATTTCCCAATCATCTGGATGAATCATGTCTTGAATTTCCTTTGGAGAGAATTCGAGAACTTCTTCTACACTCCTTTCAAGAAAACTTGCAAAAGCTGGATTTGAGAACTTGATTTGTAAAGGTACATGCTGCAAAATCAGTATTCCTTGGAAGGATTGATCTACCAAAGAACGAAACTTTGCTTCTGATTTTACTAGAGTTTTTTGGCTTTCCTTTCTCTCCTCAATATTCCTTGCTACGCCTAATACACCTGTTGGCTTTCCTTCAGAATCTCGAGTGAAAGTTCTGGCGACTTCGGTCCAAACTGAGGAACCATCTTTACGCTTCAGCTGAATTTCAAGGGGTGCGGATTCGCCTCTGGTCAATGTTTGGTCTGCAACTTTCTCTTCTTCTAGAGCCTCCTTCATAGCTTCAATTGCTGTCCACACGGACTCCGGAGCCATTAGCTCAATCAAAGATTTCCTATCTAGTTCTTTTACTGTGTAACCAAGAAGATTCTCAGCTGAAGGACTGATATACGTGAGAGTAAGCTCTAGGTCTGAAATAAAAATAATGTCTGTTACATTCTCCGCAAGAAGCTGGTAGAGCTTCTCCGTGTCTTCAAGAGCTACTTCAGTTTGGCGCTCCTCTGTTATCTCTAGCATCTGACTCAAGTAACCTTTGAGTTCATCGCCATTCTCTAGACCTAATGGTGTGACCCAAGCATCCAAGATCATTGTACCTGAACGACTTGTTTCATAGAGACCTTCTTTTTTCACTTTATCAAAATCGAAAGCGACCTCATAGTTGACAGGATTTCCTCTGATCAGGCTTGCCTTGATATCATTCGGTACATTAGGGTCATCAAAGAGACTAAAACCTAGTAGATCCTTGATTTCTGAGATGCCCCCGATCTTCAAAGCCGCCCGATTCGCCGCAATGAGAATTCCTTCTGAGTCGAATAATTCAATTCCAAGTTGGGACTCTTCGAATATTCTTCGCATCATCTCTGTACTCTCTTCCAGCGCCACTTGTGATGCCCTTAATTCAGTAATGTCCGTAATGACAGCAAATGAACCTAGATGATTTTCACCATTGTCAATTATAGGTGCTCCCGATACTATGGTAGGAACTTGCTCGCCAGTACTTTTTGTCCACTCAACTTCATACCGTGTTGCTTCACCCTTCGTCCGTTGTCTGATATTCGCACGTATGATTTTCATATTTTTTTCATCTACAAAATCAAGTAGTGCTTTTCCAATCATGTCCTCTTCGCTATACTCGAGCATTCTATGAAAATGCGAATTTACGTAGGTGAAGATACCCTCTACATTGACGATACCGAACCCATCATTCATGGAGTCTACTAACGCTCTGTACCGTACAGCTTCCTCTTCTTGACTGACATCGTTGTTTGTCGCGGTTCCTGGCTCTTTCATGTGTAGTCCTGCTAGTGGCTGATGGGTGGTGTTGGATGTTGAATTATCTCCATGTGCATATAGAATTCTCTAGGATGTACGACAGATGACATATACCCGCATTACATTCGGTCATCTCTCTAAGACTTGCAGATTCCATCCAGAAAACAACGTCAATTGGAAACTGCTAATGGTAATTGAACGTACATTATCTGGGTTGTAAATGTCACGCTGGATTATGCATGTAGATATGGACGCATTTTTCGCATCAGTAGAGCAGCATAGAAACCATCCAGAGCTTGCTGGACGTCCGGTGTGTGTAGGCCATGATCCAAAAGGGGGAAACGGTCGAGGGGTTGTTCGTGCAGCTTCCTATGAAGCACGGGCGAAAGGTATCCATTCAGGAATGCCCGTTTCGCAAGCATACCGTTTGTGTCCTGATGCGACTTTTGTGAATGGCGAGTTTGAGAGTTATGGCATCGCGGCTGACGAGTTCATGGAAGTGCTGCGTGAATATGCTGATGGGGGACGTGTACGAAGAGCGAGTATAGATGAAGCATATATCGAGGTGACCGAGGGGGTCGAGATCTTTGGTAGCCCCAGAAATCTTGCCTCTTGGATCCAAGATTCAATCTGGCATGATGCTAAACTGCCTTGTTCAATTGGAGCCGCTCCCAGCATGTCTGTTGCCAAAGTTGCAACTGGGATGAACAAACCTCGAGGAATCACAGTTGTTGGTCCTGATCCGTTAGATGTCTTGAAATTCCTTGAACCACTTCCAGTCACTGCTATCAATGGAATTGGCCGGAAGACATCCGAGCGACTTGAAAAGTTCGACATCACGACCCTCGGACAGATTCAACGAATGACTATTCCTGAGCTTTGGCCTGCAATGGGTCGTGGGTCCACTTGGCTCTATCACCGAGCAAGAGGGATAGATGAGCGTCCCTTGATCGATAATGGGCCCAGAGTACGGAAGTCAATCTCCAAGGATAGAACATTCATGGAGGATGTTGAACCCGGTGCAATTGAATATCTTCACGAGACCCTAGGAAAGATGTGTGGCAGGATTGGAGAGAAACTCCAAACGAAAGCACTTCGATTTAAGACTGTCACAGTCAAGATGCGATTTAGTGATTATTCAACAATTCAACGTAGTAAGAGCATACCCGTTGAAACAGATAGCCCCGATGTCCTCCAAAGGATGGCTGTGGAGATTTTCGATCATCGCAGAGATCAAGAGAAATCCATCCGTCTTGTTGGTGTTAAAGTATCTGGGTTACGGGAAGCATCCGAGCAACTGTGTCTGACAGAGTTTCTTTAGAGACTTCTATTTCTCGTTCAAAACCCCGTCATCGATTTCTGAAACTGCAGTTTTGACCTTATCATTAAGTTTCATTATAAGCCGGCTTATGCCTTTAATATAATCAGGGTTGTTTTCTTCTTCCAGAAGAGTCGCATAACCCATAATGTTGTGAGTGATTCCTGTGATATCATGAGACAAATTGTGAATGAACTTACTTGCAGTATCATGCCTTATTAGTGGGGGTTCTACAGCAGGTTTCTTCTTAGCCAAACTAGCCACTCCCTAACAAAGCACACAGGAATGCGCTTTAGCATTATCCTTAATGCATCAATGGTAATAGGTTTTCTTGTGAATCATCGAACGTGTTGATTGGAGACAAATGACTATGACCAAAACAGCGGGAATCAGAAAGGCTGTCCTGATAGACAGACCAAACCGGTTTCTAGGTAGAGTACGTCTTGATGGACAAGTCACGGAAGCATTCATCCCCAATCCTGGGAGAATGCTTGAGCTGATGATTCCTGGAAATGAAGTGTTCCTCAGAGAGAACAAAGCATCTCACCGAAAGACCGACTACGATATGATTGGTCTTGAATACAATGGAGTTCTTGTTTCTATAGACTCAAACTTACCTAATCGATTCATCAAGAGACTTCTCCGTTCCTATGAGCTTCCGTTCTTCAAGGATTATGACAGTGTGATCCCCGAGCCTCGTGCTTTCGAGGGCCGCTTTGACTTCAAACTGACCAGCACGAAAGGGGCATCATTCATTGAGGTGAAATCATGTACTCTTGTTGAGGAGGGTCGTGCTATCTTTCCAGACTCACCGACCACTAGAGGCGCAAGGCATCTTAGACATCTGGCTGCAGCATTAAAAGAGAATCAAGTAAAGCGATCAGCTATTATTTTTGTGATTCAGAGACCTGATGCCAAGGTGTTTTCTCCAAATGATAATACAGATCCCAAATTTGGTGATGCTCTTCGTTTCGCTCACGCTAATGGGGTTGAGGTCTTTCCTCTGGTAACTCAAGTTGTTGACTGGGATCTAAAACTAGTCAGACAGATTCCATACGAGCTTGAGCATTTCATCAGCAAGCCCTAGTGCATTCGTACGTTGACCACTTACTTATTATTGACTGAAGTTAAAAGCGCTCATGTAATAACCATGACACCTCGGCGGGAGTGTAACGGTCTGTGACGATACGAGCTGATATTGAAAGAATGCCTGGTGATGAGCTACTTCGTCTTGCTCGTGTTTTAAAGGTGCCAATTGTCGTGCGAACCATCAAACGGAGTTGGCTTGTCGACAAAGTATTGAAAGAGTTAGAGAAAAGAGATGCCAAAATACCCATTGCACTAGAATCACCTGCTATACAGATCAGTAGTGTCACAAAGAATTTTGGTAAGAAGACCGCGGTACGCAAACTCAATCTCAGAGTCGAACCTGGTGAAATTGTCGGACTTGTAGGACCGAATGGAGCTGGAAAGACGACAACGCTTAGAATGCTAACTGGGATCATCCGTGCAACCAGTGGTTCAATCCAGGTAGATGGATATGATATCGTAGACGAAGCGATATCCGCAAAGGAGCGAATTGGCTATATTCCTGAAAAGCCGACTTGTTATCCGAGTTTGACGGCACGCGAGTATGTGATGTTTACTTCTCGGATCTACCGCGTTCCTCACGAAACAGCTCTGATTAGGATGAGAGAATTTGTGGAACTCTTCCAGTTTGAAGAGTTCATTGATACCTACATTGGTACACTGTCTAAAGGAAATCTACAGCGTGCTCTATTGATAGGTATCTTTGCGAGAGAACCCCCATACATTCTGGCATTAGATGAACCCATATACGGTCTCGATCCCCGAGGTGCTTGGAATCTAAAGAAACTACTAAGACGACTAAGAGATGAAGGTTCTGCAGTTTTAATCTCAACACACATTCTCGAGGTTGCTGCAGACCTTTGTGATAGGTTTGTGATAATGAACGAGGCTGATGTTGTAGGGCATGGAACACTTGAAGAGTTACAAAAGCTTCATCCGGACACCAATAGCCTTGAAGAAATCTTTCTCAGCCTGACCGGAGGCATTCCCGAGTAAGAGGTGCTTCAGATTTGTCAACATTCAAACTCATGAAGAATGAGATTCGCATGTTGCGCAATCAATTCAAATCAGCTATCACTAGTCCCTCTATGCTTCTTTTCTATAGCGTAACCTTCTTTGGAATATTTTTTGTCAGTTCTGTGATCTCCACTTTTGTGTCATTTGCACCGTTATTTTTCAATTTCAGTGTGTTACTTGAGGAAACTCTCGATATGGGTATGATTTTTGCAGCTACAGCAGTTCTGAGTGCATCATCAGTCGTAAGTGGTTATTTTGGTCTGGGACCTGCTGCAGTTCTAACTTTAGAGGATGAAAGTCTGATGATGTCAGCACCAGTAAAACCCCATCAGATTTTCTTGAGCCGCTACGCACGAAGAATCCTTCGTAAGATTTCATTCATCACAATTGGGGTCCTAGCAATTTTACCCCTTCTGATCTCAGCCAGTTTACTGTTCTTCGCAGCTGTTTCTCTACTTGCCATTATCATTATCTCCCTTGAAATCAACTACTTTTTGGGTGCAATGAGTTCCTATGTTCGGTTGTGGATATCCCGAAAAACTCAACATCGTCTGCGTCATCTCATAGTTATTGCTCTAGGAGCAATCGCACTCCTCCCAGCACACCCGTGGCTTTTGTCGAATGTTTCCGCAATCTATGTGGCACCCTCAAATGCTCTTGCTCTATTCCTTACAGAATCCACTGGAATCTTCTCTCAAGGAATTCCTCCTTTGTATAGTATCATCTTCATCATGATTGGGTTCATGGTTTGCCTCCTCCTAACAGCCAATATTTGCGGGTATGAATACTATGAGCTATTCTCGGACAACAAGGGACGAGAACAGACAGAAGGTAGATTCAGCAAGATAATCCGTGGCGAGATAGACTTCTCTAAATCCCAATTCACTGATCCTATGATTTGGATAATGATGAAGGACTTCTGGAGTCGTCTTCGGTCGCCGATGCAAATATGGAAGTATATCTATGCGGTTGTTGGTACAGTATTTGTACTATATCTGAATATTGTGAAGCCTATCTGGTTCCCTCCGATTATCGTGCCCATAGGTTTGGCATTTGCCATAGTTCCTGCATTCATCCTGATGATGATACTATTTGTCCAAATGGGTAGTGTCACATCGATGCTAAGCTTTGTTGATGAACGGGACAATATATACCTACTAAAAGCTTCGCCATTCAATCCCAGAGATATCATTCTATCAAAGTATCTGTTGAGCTTGTTCGAGGTAGCAATTACCGTGATTCCTGCTTGCGGGTTTTTGATTTACTTCATTCACATTGAAGGATATTTAGCTGTAATTACACTGATAGCACCGCTAACAATTCTGTTCACCGCGACCGGGAGTGCTTTTGGTGCTTACGTTCCTGTCATGACAAATGATCCGAAGACTCTTCCAGTTCCCTTGGCATTATCATTTCCAATCATCAATCTAGGACTAGGCGCGATTATGGTGCTCCTTGTCGCAATTTTCTCCGACAGCATGCTTATTCTAGTGATTCTTCCACTCTTTACATTATCACTAGTTTACTTCTTTCTAGCATTATCACTTCGTGCTCTGAACACATACAAATAGATTCTACTGCTCTTTTCGAACAAGTCTGAGTGCATTTGCTATGACGGCGAAAGTGAGACCCATGTCTCCAATCCCTATTGCAACCCAGAGGTTAACGAGTCCAAAAGTCGCTAGAACACCAACAAGCAACTTAACAGAAATTGAAACTACGATGTTCTGACGGACAATTGACATGGTCTTTCTTGCTTTCTTGATCAAGGATGGAACTTTTCTCAAGTCTTGTTGCATGAGAGCGATGTCTGATGTTTCAAGTGCCGCGTCAGAGGAAACCGCACCCATAGCAATCCCAATATCAGCTGCAGCTAAAGCAGGTGCGTCATTGATTCCATCACCAATCATGATTGATGAACCTTGTTCAGAGAGTTCTTCAATTGCTCTGACCTTCTCCTCAGGCAGCAATTCGGCCAAATATCTGTCAATACCTACTTCTTCTGCTATTTCTTTTGCAACGGTTTCACTATCTCCAGTAAGCATTATCGTATCAATGCCCATTTCTCTCAGTTCGCGAACAGCTTCAACTGCACCACTTCTGAGCGAATCAGATAGGATAATGGTACCCAGGTGCTCCTGTTCTTGGGCAACGTATACCATTGTACCAAAACCACAACTGTGCTCAGTTACCGTGTCCAACTCAATTTGCTGTTCAGCTAAGAGTCTACGGTTTCCAACAAAATACTTGGTATCTCCGATTTGACCATCAACACCCCGACCAGGGATGGCAGAGAATCCTTTGGTCTCTCCAAGCTTGTATTCCTCAATCTCCGTCACTGCAACCAATGCTCTCGCAATGGGATGTTCGGACATCTGTTCGAGTGTAGCTGCCACTGTTAGCACTTCTGCTCTTGAATAATTATTATGAAGGCATACCTCCTTGACCGATAGTGCCCCTAGAGTAAGAGTCCCTGTTTTATCGAATGCAACAACTTTTGTCTTACTGACCTGTTCTATGTGGATTCCACCTTTAACAAGAACTCCATCTCTTGCTGAACCTGCTATTGAAGATACGATACTAACTGGAATTGATACAACAAAGGCGCATGGACAGCTGATCACTAATAGAGTCAACGCACGATAGGTTGCTTCTGTAATGGTTGCGCCAAGATACAAGGAACCTAATCCAAGCAAGATAGTGAGTGTCACCATTATTGGTGTATACCTTCGTGAGAAACGGGAGATCAATTGCTCAGTTGGAGCCTTCTTATTTTTGGCTTCTTCAACCAATTTTACTATTCTTGAGAGTACAGTTTCATTTGATTCAGAAGTCACCTCAACCTCGATGTATCCCTCTTGGTTGATAGTTCCGGCATATACTTGATCACCTATTGTCTTAGACACAGGAAGTGATTCCCCTGTAATAGGGGCCTGATTAACTGAAGTTGCTCCACATACTACTAGACCATCGAGCCCAATCCTAGAACCTGGGCGGATAACAAGTGTATCTCCTCGTCTAACCTCCGAGGTTGGAATAAGCGCTTCTGCACCCTTATTCATTTTGATAGTCGCTGATGGAGGCTCCAATTCCACAAGTTCTCGTAGTTCTTTCTTTACTTGGTCTTCAGCTCTTTCTTCAAGGAGCATGGAGATGAAGAAGAGAAACATGACAGCAGCACCTTCAGCAGGCGCGCCAATTATGAAAGCTCCAATTGATGCTGATGACATGAGGAAATGTATATCGAGTCTAAATTTCCTGAGACCCCGAGCTCCTCGAGGCATGATGAACTGCCCTGCAGAAAGCATTGATACAAGAAACACACCATATACTACCAAGATGTCGAATCCTGTCAAATCGAGAATGATTCCACCCACAAGCGCGGATGCAGAGAGACCCGCCATCCTATACTTGTAGCGCTTAGGTTTCTCACTCTCAGAACCTGAGGATGCAGCACAGGTTGCACATGTGGTCTCACTTTCCTGCGACATGGTCTCTGGCCCTCTTCATGATGTCAGTGATACAATCATCGTCGATGCTGTAGAAGACTTGTTTTCCCTCTTGCTTAGGTCTAACAAATCCCAGCATCTTCAAAGTGCTTAGATGGTGGCTTACCCTACTAATTGGCATATCTAACACTTCTGCGATATCTGAAACGCATAGACTCTCTTTGCGAGTAAGTGCTGATATGATACGAACTCGTGAGTGATCAGATAATGCTTTGAAAATATCAATCACGTCATCTAACTCATTGTCTTCGAACTCAATCAGGGTTTGAGTTTTCTTTTTCACTGCAGCCATTGGTCCACACTTCATTTCAACGCTTGTACAAACGTTAGAATGTCATTGGTTCCTCCTTAAAAGAAATCCTATTACGGAACACCATGCACACCGTTGATTTACACAAGTAACCTATATGTAGGAAGTACTGGATTCATGTTTGGCAAAAGAGCAGATTCAGTGACTCTAGGAACACCTAGGCGGAAAACGACTTGCAGGGTCAAAAGGACAAGAACGTCACTAACGTCCAAGATGAGTACTTCGGAATGGTCATGCTGGCGAATGATGGGATTATCATCTTACATGATGATAGGATCGTCATGGCAAATCCTGCATTTCTTGAAATGATGGGGTATGACTTTGCAGATCTTGAGGGCACGCCAATAATCAACTTAGTGGAACCTACTACTGTTCATCAGTTCTCGGAGGTTCAAGAGGGTTTCAACTGGGGTCAAAGTGGGAGACCCGCTTTCAGAGCGCGATTCTTGAAGAAAGATGGAAGTCTTGTCCACGTTGAGATAAGCACATCCGACTTCATCTTCTCCCGAAAACCAGCTATTATGGGGATTGTGAGGAACGTCACTCACCAGGTTGAACTTGAGGCTGCTGTTGATGCATCCGAGAGTAGATACAGAGCATTGTTCGACTCATCGCCAATATCTTACTTCTCATTAAGTTTGATGGGAAATGTACTGCAGGTGAATAAAGCGGCAACGCGCCTACTAGGATATGAGGAAGACGATCTACTTCGGAGGAACTTTTCTTCATTTCTCCCAGATGGAGATGGAAAAGAGATTGTTGGCCAGATGCTTTCAGAGGCTGCCAATGGCAAGACCGTCGAAGATTTCGATATGCAAATGAAGACCGCTGATGGTCGCTCAACTTGGGTCAGTGTGACTGCGAATCTACTTGAGTACTCTGACCAATCATCAACTATTGCTTTGATGGCACTTGATATTGACCGAAGAAAGAATGCAGAGGCGAGGGAACAGGATGAACGCGATCGGGCCAACCTCTACTTAGAGGTGATGACCCATGACCTCAACAATGTGAACCAGAGTCTCCTCTTCTCCACTGGGCTCCTAGAAAATTCTAATGACATCCCTGAACAATATCGTCCATTGTTACACGAGTCAAGCTGGAATGTCCGACGAGCTGCGCGGATGGTAGCTAACCTAAGGTCTCTACTCAGACTAGCTAATAACCCTCCAACTAGAACTAAGGTCGACTTCAATGACTATGTACACTCCTCTCTATCAATGGTTCGCGGCGACTTCCCATGGAAGACTCTTGATTTGAAGTCGAATATGGAGAAGGGTAAGTTCGAGGTGGCTGGACACCAGTACCTTGAGCAGGTGTGTTTCAATATACTTCACAATGCAATGACCTTTGATGAAAAAGACACTGTCGTGCTTGAGATCAATGCGGAGATTATCGATGCTGTGAAGATGGTTCGTATCGAATTTACTGATCGAGGTCCAGGCGTACCTGATAACGCTAAGGAATATATCTTCAGAAGAACTGGAAGTCCTGATGACCAAATTGTTGGTCGTGGCCTGGGACTTACGCTCGTTGATCGGATTGTCAGGAACATTGGTGGCAAGATTCGAGTTGAAGATAGAATCAAGGGAGATCCTTCTCAAGGAGCTCGCTTTATACTGATGCTTCCTCTATGGGTTGAAGCGCCTGAATTGCACTGCGGTCGAAATACATGCATTACCTTTTACAAATCCAATCACTGTGTCTTCTGTGACCCTGCAATGGAAATACTGACTGCTGTTCTTGATTCAATGGGAGTGCCTCAGAGTATGGTGGAATCCATTAACGTTGATGATCCCGGTGTTGATATCGCAGACGAAGAACTTCCTATGCTTCCCTACATCAAGATCTGTAAACAAGAACTAACTGGCTTTATCTCAGAGAGTGCAATTCGAAGCTCTGTCATGAACCTACTCATGACTAACTGCTATCCTGATTTTGCATAGTGCAAGAATATTCGAAAAAGAAGTGTGTGAGGGGCAAACCCCTCGTTTGAATCTATTAGAAAGTCATGGTCGCATCATGCTTTAGAGCATCATCGATCATTGTGGCAGCTCCAGCAATAACGATTCATGGGTCTCGCAAGTCTTCTTGTTCAATACTTCTGAATTCGGCAGAGTTTGAACAGACTTGGAGAGTTCCACCCGACTCTAGGAAAGCCTCGATGAGATCAGGCCGTGGTGGAAAACCAAGTGCCTTGACCTTTTCAGCCATACCTTTCTTCATCAACATCACGCTCACGTTTAACGTAAAAAGGACGAACAGAATTTTGGAACAACGCCATGTAGTACACCTGTTTTCCGAAACGTCCAATAACATCTTCTAAAATTGCCTAAATTGGAACTGTTTTCTGGTATCAAATTTAGGGTGTGTAACTGAAAATATCGTTATGTATACTAATTGTAAATGTATATTTACTGAATCATAACGCATAAATCCACGCATAATCCGATTCAAATGCGATTGATCATGACAGAGCATCAAGTTGCAAAGGAATTCGATGCAAGTGGGCTACGATGCCCTATGCCGATTCTCACAACAAAGAAAGCCATTCAAGAGATCAACATCGGTGAGATCTTGAAGGTTATCACAACCGACGTTGGCACCAAAGAGGACTTCCCTGCTTGGTCCTCTCGAACCGGTAATGAAATCCTGGAGCTTGTTGAAGAAGGCGATAAACTCGTTTGGTACATCAAGCGTGTAAAGTAACCAGTGGTACTTATCCAAGGAGCTTCTAATAGGAAGCTCCATGGACTTACGGCCGGCGAGGATAATTCTATCCTGCCGACTATTTCTATTTTGACTTCTTTGTTTCTTCAGTAGTAGCCATATCACCCAGAGCATCTTTCATGAGACCCTTGAAGTCAAAACCCATCATTCGGGCCATGAGCATCATTGGAATCAACACGTTACCGAACACCTGGAAAGCTTGGGCACCACCGCCACCTTCTTCGCCTTCTAAGCCCGTCCCCCCAGCACCACCGCCGCCTCCGAACAGTGTGACATCGCCGATGTCTATCTGCTTGTAGATCTCAGGTAGTATCTGTAGGAAGTCTCTGGCAAAGGCTTGTGGTGAATAATCGCGAGCCGCTTCGAGCGTCTTTTTGATACCTTCAGCCTGAGCGCTTGTGACTTTCAGAATCTGGCCTGCTTCGGCTTCAGCGACCATGCTGATCTTTTCTGCTTCAGCACTGGCTTCCTGTATAATTCGCTGTGCTTGTACTTCGACCTCTTCCTTGATCTTTCGTTGCTTCTCTGCTTCGGCTCTTAGCTTTGCAACTTCGAGGTCTCTTGCAGCATCTACCTCCGCCTGTTGCTTTTCGTATTTCTTCTGCATCAGGTCTTTCTGAAGTGAAATCTCAAGAACACTCTGTTCACGTTGCTTCTCAGCCTCTTGGATATCACGAATCTGTGACTGCTCCTGCACTCCGATCAGTTTGTCACGAACGATTTCTTGCTCACGTAGAACCTTGCTTCTTTCGATATCTCTAGTACCAGTTGACTGGTCCGCCTCAATGAGGGCGATCTGCGCCAGACGATGCATCTCTGCCTCACGAGGCTTGGACATATCTCTCAAGAATGACTCGTTCACGACTACGACGTCGATAAGTTCAACGGTGACAACCTTCAGACCCCATTCTGAAACAATGTCTATTAGCTCTTTCTTGACTGCCTCGATGATTAATTGACGTTCTTCTAGAATCTCTTCAACTGATAGTTGCGCGCACGCTGTACGAATGACCGACTCGATGATAGCTGTCAATCTGCTTGGTATCTCTTTCCAAGTCACGTTGTTAATAGTAGCAATAGCATTTTCTGCTTGCCACTGAAGAACAGCGCTCAATTTAATCTTCTGTTTCTCCTTTGAGAGTACTGACTCGGCTGAGATATTCAGCTGCTGTACAGTCCTATCAACTGCGAGAATGCGATCGAAGAAAGGAATTCGTATGACCATACCACCTTCGCCTTGCTTCTTAGGCTTACCACGCCTCAAGTGGACGTAGAAGATGTTCGGATCAAATATCCGTACATACTTTCTAACATAAATCGTTAGTAGAAGTATGATCACTATGAACAATAGACCTATTGAGAGTGCGAAGTTATTCGCGAACCAGTCCATTATACTTGCTTGCATCTGCTTTCCTTCTCACATCATATCTGTGATTGTGCCCTCGTCAATTTCCCCTTCCGCTCTGTGAAGCTGACACCTTTTGCTTCGTTGCACTGATTCGAGTGTCTGTGTACTCCACTCACAACGTGTCTCTCTCGGAGCAGTTGGTAACCATCCTACGAACGCACTTGTGTACTCTATGGTTTGAGGGGATATAAATCTGCGCAGAGAACCAACGTGTTTTTTAGTTAGTTAAGTTTTGAGGCTCGATGGGTAGTGAATTTGGGCACAACAAGAATAATCACTATTATACTAGTCATTGTAATCCTAGGTGGAACTCCTCTGATAGCTGGTCAGATGGAAGTATT
Source organism: Candidatus Thorarchaeota archaeon (assembly GCA_019894665.1). GTDB lineage: Archaea > Asgardarchaeota > Thorarchaeia > Thorarchaeales > Thorarchaeaceae > SMTZ1-45. Next base: position 9,204 of record JAGXOC010000008.1, on the reverse strand, counting down.
GACCGGACCAAATAGAGACAATACAAATGCAGATGTTTCAATAGAGCAGCTAGTCCCAGATCCTGACTTTTCTGGATCACCATCAGTTGTAACAAATGGGAGTTCAGGAGAATTCTCTTCGAATTATCATTCAAGTACTGGTCTTGGGGACAGGAACTTTGTCAATCTTACTTTCGACCACATTGCTAACACTAGTCTGGACTTTAAAGCTGCAGAAGACGAAACCTATCCCGATTGTAATGATTTCATCTATACATATCAGGAGGTGGAATGGGTCAGCAATGAGTTCCCTCTTGATGCTAAAGTGAGTGTTGAATTTGTTTCAACTCACACTGGGAATTTCACTCAATATGCGTATGACGACTATGTTGAGTTGAATTGCTGGATAATAGACTCCTCTCAAAGCTGGACCAAGGTGGGAACGGCAATTGGTTTTAACTGGAATGATTTACAGACCTGGAATTTTGACTTCGATTTCTTGGAAATACGAAATTTATTTGATGGAATGATTGACGATGGTGGAGGTCAGGATGATCCATCCGATACAATCCGAGTTGTGCTAGGAATCTCTCCAAGACTCCACTTCTACGGAAGTGGTGAAGATGGTCCCTGGTCTTATTTGAACGGGTCTATGACATTACAGATGTTTTCTCTTCGTTTTGAGATTGCAACTGGTGAGTCTGAATTTGAGTATGATACATATTCTCCAGTAGGGTTTGGTTTTTGGGGTGGAGCACATGGAGTATGGAGCCCCGATATGGCTATCAGCGATGATAATTCCGTTTACGCAGTCGGTCAGATGAGCGATTATGAAGCAAGTATTTCGAGACATTGTCTTGTAAAATTCGATGCTTTAGGGTCACTTGTGTGGTCAAGGACTCTGGACAGGATGATTGGAAATGCCGTTGCAGTTCGAGGCGACGATATCTATACTGTGGGGCGAGGTGGTGCAGGATACGATGTTGCCCTCGTGAAATGGAACAGTGCGGGAACCAAAATATGGAACACAACAATAGACCTTGGGGGAAATGACTATGGTCTAGAACTCGCAATCTGTGCTGATGGGTCAGTGATAATCGTTGGTGATAGAATACGGGGAAACCAAACTAGTGGGTACAGTTCTGATGCTTTCATTTTGAAAACTGATAGTGAGGGAGATTTGGTTTGGCAAACCATCCATGAAAATGTGGGTATTGGATATTATGAGGTGTTTGTTGATAGTGATAACAGAATCTTCGCTCTAAACATGAACTACGCAGGAATAACTGAATGGGACCAAGATGGCAATTTCGTTGAATCGATATATCACGATATTGTCCACACGCTTACAATGACTGACGATCATTTCTTTGTAAGTCAGAGCCTCTATCAACATGGTTACTTCAATATCACCAAGATTACCAAGGAAGGTATAGTTGTCTGGACAACTAGTGTTGTGAAGCAATACGGTGATCTATGGGCTGATTATTTACAAGCTGATGGAATCACAGTTAGCAGTGAGGGGAGCGTATATGTCATTGCAAAGATCTTCCGATTTGATCTTCAATGGGTGCTCTTCAAATTCGATTCAACTGGTCTACAAGAATGGAATCAGTCCATACTTAGCATACAGTGGAGAAACCTGTATAGTGGTATTTTTGGTGAGATTGACCTAGAAATGGGGAAAAATAATCTTCTATATGTGGGAGGTCATTGGATTCCAGCTGAGGAAGTACCAACAGCAATTGCTGTTGCTGTATTCAATCCGGAAGATGCACCGGTACCACTGATCATTCCTTTGTGGCTTCTCGTAGGTGGGGGTGCGATTGCAGTTATTGTGGTAATTACAATAATCTTCAAGCTGAAACGAAGATAGTACATTGAGGAAACCAGGTAAGAGCTAGTCCTCGGGCTTACTGTCTTCCTGTTTTCTCTTGCTCTGTTTTTGCATCCATTTGACTACATCTTCTCGTGGATCGACATACACGAATCTATCATCAGCAGAAACGATGAAGAGGTCCATTCCCTTTTGAAAAATAACCCCCTTCTGAAACGGTCTTGCATGAAAGCGGCGTAGTCCCATCTCAGTTTCTAATCTGATCTCACCAAATCCATCGTTTATTGTTGAAACCGCCTCGACCTCACGACCCACAATATGCCTGGGCTCAATCATGAATCCAGACTCAACAAATGCCTTACGAAGGACAGTTCTGACAGAGTAGACCACCGCAACCACTCCCAGCATATGAATTGCAATCTTGCCCAGAAATGGAACCATGATACCCTCATAGTAGAGAAGAGACCCCAGAAAACCAAAGGTGACAAGTGAAGTGCCTATTGTGACACCCATGGGAGCACCTCTCTCAGTTTCGAAGAATCCTGATTTGTCATCAGGAATCCCGTGATCCACATCAATTTCGTGGTCGTGCTCGACATGGTGATCCACATCATGCTCAACCTCATGGTCTAGGTCATGCTCAATTTCATGGTCGACATCCACATGGTCTACATCATGGTCGAGGTCATGGTCTAAATCGTGTTCAACTTCTCCATGGTCGACGTCGTAACCATGATCTACGTCATGTTCCACTTCGTGCCCGATATCATGATCAACATCATGGTCCACATCGTGGTCAACGTCGTGGTCTACATCATGTTCAACATGACCATAGTCAGAAATTGCAGCGAAAATCCTGCCAAGTGCAAACATTCCAAAAGTGTAGAACAAACCAGCTATGAGAATACCAAACGATACTTCTCTCAGCAATGCCGCAATTGCTACTAAATCCTGCATCTTCTATCGATTGACTCCTTTGAATGAATTGTAAACCCCACTTCCGGCTACTTGGGTAGCAATACTCTTGAATGCAAATAAACCTGAGCAACTTTCAGTTTCTCTATAGAAATTATACAGACGGCAGGCCCCAAACACCTTAATATGTTACAACTGGCATCGAGCGTCAGAGGTTCTCATATTGATTTCTGTTGACCATATTGCTTCACTACTCGATTCAGTCGATATCAAATATGAACGCGAAGACGATGTGCTAATGATGAGGTGGAAGACAGACCACTTCAAGGACTTGAAGATCAAAATCATCACCAACAAAGATGAGTCATGGGCTTACATCGTAGCGCCATTCACTAACTTCTATGAGGTAGAAGAAACCAAGAGAATGAAACTTGCTTATGACATGCTGAAACAATCATGGAAAGCAAAAGGTGTGAAGTTTGCGATCAATGACGAAGATGATATTATCGTCAGTGCAGAGACCAACGACACAGACCTCACTGGCGAAGAGATTCAAACTCTAGTAGGCCACATTGTGCATGCTTGCGATACTTTGTGGGAAATATACCCCACTTAGATGCTCGTGATACTTTGGAAATTAGAGCCCGATGCATGAAGCGTATTGAGCATCACATCAATTTGAATATTCGACATCTTCATAAGTTGTGTACACAGACTCCCCCCGAGTGAGTCGTATGACTGAGTCAAGTTCTGGAGACTCCTTTCCAGCAGAAAAGAGAGAGCGATTAGTGAGTATCTTATATCCCAAGCGCGCATCTTTCATCTTCTTTTATGTATTTGGCACAATGGTTTTCATTATTGGTACTGGATTCATGATTGTAACATCCTATTTCGGGCTTGGCGGTGATCTAGTGTCTTGGTCACTAAGTGCAGGTGCTATGGTTTTCGGAATCCTGCTAGTTGTATGGGCTGAGAGTAGACGCTGGTTCACGCTTTACATCATTACAACATGGAATGTCAGAGTGCGGAGAGGCGTATTATCACGGAAAACAGTGAGAGTTTTCTACGATGAAATTGCATTGCTTCACTGTTCCGGTCCTCCAGCTGAACGTAAGATAGGAATGGGTGATGTTGAGATCTTCATATCTGAAGATGACGATGCACCTGCCTTGGTCTTTGATGGTGTCCACAATCCTGATGGGGTTCGTGAGATTCTTCGTCGGTTTGTAGAAACGATACCTGACCCAGTACCATGGGCTCATCTAGATAGAACTTAGAGAGAAATATCATTGATTGGTACTTTGCATGAACGAATTGCCCTTCGAGTGACCTTTATTATGGTTCATTGACATAAACACAAAAGACATCAAGGCATAATTCCAAGTAAAAATGGAGAGGAATAAGGTGACACGTTTCACCATAAGGTATGTTGCGTCAGACGGTGAGAAGTATCAGGTCGTAAAAGATGATCACTTTACAGAAATCGACCTATCAGACACTAGTATAAAGACCATCAGTCTGGAACCTTTGGGGCAATGCGGAAAACTTGAGAAACTCAATCTCGACACAAATCTACTCACTGAGATTGATCTCACACCGTTATCTTACTGTTCTAATCTGAAGATATTAAGTATGACTTCAAACGAACTGACTCACGTTGATCTTCAGCCACTATCTCGATGCTCTGATCTTCAAGCTCTTGAACTTTCTGATAATAGACTTACAGAAATTGATATCTCGCCACTAAGTAAATGCAAAGATCTCAGATGGCTCTACATTTCCGATAACAGACTCAAAGAATTGGACCTCAGTCCAATCAGTGGATTAACTAAACTACAATATCTTGTGCTGTCAGGGAATCTGCTTAAAGAAATCGATCTTAGTCCATTGGAGCGCTCAACTGATCTGCGCTACATTCATCTCAATGAGAACTCTTTCAAAACAATTGACATCTCTGTACTATTTCACAGTGAGAATCTTGAATCATTAGTATTGGATGAAACAGTGACCCTGATTGCGAATCACAAACTCAGACACCTCCATTATTTCCCAGATCCGATAAATGAGAAGCTTGAGAATGTTCAATGGTCTCACGAAGCACAAGAGTCTTCCACACCAACATGAGTTATAATACTCGACGATTTATGAAGCGAATGACAGCATCACAAAAGTGAAAGATAGGCTGGGAGTCTATCACATGACTGAAATTCACATAACCTTCATAATTGAAAATGGAATAGAACTTTATTTCCAAACTCAAGATGATGTCACAGAAGTCGACCTCTCTGGGAGAAAAATAGTAGAGATAGACTTGTCTCAACTAATTCAATGCAAGACTCTTAGAGAAATTAATCTATCAGCTAATTTGATTCGATCTATAGATCTAGAACCATTAAAGGAATGTCCTAGTCTCGAGAAACTTCTAATTGGTTCTAATCTAATCTCGTCAATAGACCTAGTTGGGCTTGAGAACTGTACGAACTTGGATACACTTTCTCTTGAAATCAACAAATTGCAAAGGATTGATCTCTCACCACTGATGTCATGCTTGAAACTTCAAGAACTAAACCTTCAGTCAAATGATTTTCACGAGATAGATTTGTCACCGCTGAGAAGAAGTTCGGTTCTACGTTTCCTAAGGCTTGATAACAATGAAATTTACGATATTGACTTGGAACCACTATCCGGTTGTGTGAATCTGCAGGAGCTTTTCTTAGAGAGCAATTATTTTGACGAGGTGGATCTTTCTCCGTTAAGAAGTTGCAAAGTACTGGAAGGTCTATGGCTAAGATCTGCAGGCATACTTCAGCTTGATGTAGGCCCCTTAAGGGAATGCCCAAATCTTCTTTGGCTTGATATAAGTGAGAACCATATGAAAACAGTTGATGTAACTCCATTATACTACTGCCACGACCTCGAGTCCTTCATGATTGACGAGACCGTTCCTCTTATGGCAAATGTAGGGCTGTCATACAATCTCTGGCCTAGCACACTTGAAGAAGTAAAAGAACGAATTTTCTGGGTATCTGAGTAATCACTCTTGGTCATACCCCTGTGACACTAAGCTTAGCCTAAGGGAAAATTTGGGTTTATTATCTGCGAAATACAACTAAATAGATAGAGTGAGATTTGCTATCTGGAATTGAATAGAATTAAAAAAAAGGTGTAATATCTAAAAATGAAGAAAACTAAAATAATTTCTTTTGCGTTATTAGCAGTTCTTATGATTATTGGCCTTACAAATACAGTAACTGCGTTAACTTGGGGTGTTTGTGATGGAGATGATCTGAAGTATGACGCAACTAAATACACCGATAATCAATTTATTATTGATCAAACGATCACAATGAGTGTAACATTTAATGTAACCTTTGTAGATGATTACGTTACTGCTGATATGAGTGAGGATGGCGGTGCCGCGGTTAGTGTATTCTTAAACACCCAAAGCTTAGATGATACCTATGGAATAAATATTAGATCTTCAAACGGAATAAACATACGATATATTGCCGACGATCAAAGGATTCAATCTCAAATGACTCAAATTGATAATGCTTTTAGCCCAGTTTTGGCCAACTTTAGTATATCAAGAGTTGGAAATAGTATCTTAATATCTGCACATGGTAGTGCGTCAGGAACTAGTTGGACTTATGACGCTGAAATTCATTATACCGCTGATTATGTGCTAAGTAGTATGTCCGAAGATCACTATCAGACAGATGGAATAAACAATGCTGTACAAAATGTGCTATGGACTCAGACTTACCATCATTCAACATGCACTCCTCCCGGACCAGGACCAGACCTTCCTGCCCCAATACTGATAATTGGAGTAGGCGCTGCGGTTGTTATAGTCGTTGTAGTTGTAATCATGAAGAGAAGATGAAACTTCCTTCAAACAATTCTTACAGGTGTATTCTGTTAGTGCTTGGTCGTAGCTGAGCCCGGTCACTAGCTCTACTGTTGTATTGTCCTAGTGACACTAGCTCTAATCTTGTGTGACTACAATGAGATATTCGTGGCACCTATGACTACCACTAACGATAACGCGGCAAGAATGACTCTCAGGATTGCAGGAGTCCTACAAGAGATTCGCGATATATGGGCAAAACGATTAGATGTCTACTACACGCAGATTGAGTCATTGGTGGATGGGCAATGGTTGGACACCGAAGACGTTATTGGTATTATTCGAGAGTCACGAATGGCTTCGCGGGAAGCTCTAGATGGGTTGGGTGGAGACCTCAGCGCCGAATTGGTCCATACCTCTAATGGAGTGGTTGCCCGATACGAAGCCGAGCGTCTATCCTTTGTTGAGGAGATCAATGACCTCAGGGACGAGATAAGCCGTTTACTCTCAGGTGACGAGAACGCGATGAGGCGTGAAAACGAATCCTTCAAAGCAGTAATAGATTCAATCCCCGAGTTCAATCTTCTCAAGGTCATCCAAAGAGGCCGTAGGACTGATTACAAACAGCTGTCTGAAGATACAGGTGAAAAGAAGTCAGCTTTACGAAAGCTGGTGAAGGAATTGATGAGGAAAGGATACGTCAATATAGACAAGAAATCCCGGCCTCATGCTATCATATATCTATGCGCTCCCTGGACTCAGAAAGAGCATCAGGCTCAGATGGCTCTTGATGGTCCGAAGCCGGAATCTTTTCTACACGCTGAAATTGAACGTCGCTAGCACCCATTCCTTTTGCGGTTCTTTGTATAACGGGTCTCGTCCATTTGATTGTAAGCTCATTTAGTACGATAATAGGCAAAATGAACGCCATCACCATAAATGGAAGACCGAGAGTCCATCCTAGGCTTACCATAACATTTCCGATTGTCAAGTTAACTCCAAAAATGAAGAACTTCTGGTAGAAGTATCGGTTGAACATTGCAATTGGGAATGCCAGGATTCCAAATCCCCCAATGAGATTCGAATACCATCTCCCAACTCCTTCTGTATCAGGACATCGTCTATACTCAAGATGTTTTGATTTTACATGCGTCACAACTCCAGAGTCATTGAGAAGCCAGGTTGGAGCAAAGAGTGCAATACTGACTGTGAGTGCAATCAATGAGCCGAACATTGTTAGAAGCGGATGTAGAGTAGGTACAATTGCACGAGCTTCTCCTTCTGTCATCGGTGGTATCCGGAAGATGATTCCTTGGAGGAGACTAATCACCAACTCTCCAAGAGATAATGCGAATAGTGCTGGAACGACTGCCCTCTTCACCATCCTGAGCCAGTCAAAACCATGACCAATTCTCATCACATCAATATTGTAAGTAGCAACGCGAAAGACCTTGACTGCCAGTAGCATGAAGAATGCAAATGGTAATGTCAGTATCAAGAACTCTAGTAAGAAAAGTGGGATGAGGATCATCAGCAAGAAATTGATGTCGAAACTCAATGATCCATCTATGGCTGCAACGAGGTCATATACTGGTTGAATCACCAATATCTCTGTCGCAAGAAATTGAGTGATCCAGAATGTAACAATCATACCTGTTATTGAGAACGCAAGTGGCACAATGAATCGCTTGTACTCGTCTGCCATATCTGATACCTGTGGAAATTCTCGTTTCCTACGTTTCTAAGCATATCGGTGACATATTTGCATCTATGCTCAAGATTTATATGTAGACCTCTACATACTATAGGTAGAGCTCTACATAAGTAGGTGTCGACATATGACTTTCGGAAGCATGGGCAGACATAAGCCCCACATGACAAGACTAAGTCCTGTCCAATTACTCATTCTAGCGATACTAAAACAAGATCCGGCACACGGGTATGTCATTATCCAAAAGCTTGGAAGTCTATTAGGATCAAGGAAGGTGAAAAGTGGGACTGTCTACCCAGCACTCCATCGGCTTGTCGAGAAGGAGTTCATCCTTGGTACTCATGTTTCTCAGGAAGATGGGCCAGATACGGTTGAATACCGACTCACTCCAAATGGAAGAAAGATTCTGTCTATAGCGCTCCAAAATCTGGATACAGAGTGGGGTACTCAGGGAAGAGTCTGGCGCTTCCTGGTAAGTCAAGCAGGCGAGAGGGCGGCTGCACCTCTATTGGACCGGACCGTTCGTGAACGTAGCCCAATTGGATTTGCAGCTATGAAAGCCAGATGCGAATCCGGCCGTTGTTCTCAGAAACAGCTCGAGTTCCTAAAACAGTATCGTTCATACTTGGGTCACGAACTTGAGTGGGTCAAAAAACAACTCGACGAGATGAAGAGCTCAGATAAAGAGGACGGAGGTGAAGAGTAAGAGATGTGTAGAGAACACAGAGGTCAAAGACATCATGGCCATTTCATGGGTCCCTTCATGCATTCAATGGGTTGCGATTGCGCTCCCTATGAACAGAGTATGGAGACCAAGGTCAAGAGTCTAGAGGCCTTCAAATCAAGACTTGAGGATCATATCAAGCACATTGATGAGAAGATTGCAGACCTTCAGAAAGGCGATGCTAAAGA
>JAGXOC010000089.1 GCA_019894665.1 Candidatus Thorarchaeota archaeon | reverse complement strand
CAGGAAATGCCAACTTCAGATCAGATAGTGGCTCAATTCAAGTTCGCAATGAAGGAATTGGAAACGAAAAAGGCTCCATTATCTGTTAAGATCTACACAAGTGGCAGTTTCCTAGACGACGAAGAGATCCCTGCAGGGGCGAGATCTGAGATTCTAAGAATTATTGCTGAGGATGAACGGATACGCGAAGTTGTCCTCGAGTCAAGACCCGAATATGTCAATGACTCTACCCTCTCAGTTGTTCGAGAAGTACTAGGTGACAGGATTGTCGAGATTGGTATGGGTCTTGAAAGTGCGAGTGACACGGTTCGAACTGTATGCATCAACAAGAACTTCGATTTACAAATGTTCAAGGACTCATTGAAGACTGCGAAGAACCACAATATAGGGATGCGTGCCTATGTATTGCTCAAGCCTCCCTTTCTCACTGAGAGGGACGCCCTTCTAGATGCAATTTCAACAGTCCAAGAGGCTAGAGCATTGGGAGTCACAACGGTCTCTCTGAATCCCGTCAATGTACAGAAATATACACTTGTTGAGAGACTCTGGACAAGAGGCAACTATAGACCACCATGGTTATGGAGTGTTCTAGAAGTTCTTCGCGAGGCTAGCAATATTTCTGACGGATGGATGAAGATTGTTTGTGATCCTGTGGCTGGAGGAAAAAGAAGAGGTGCCCATAACTGCGGTGAATGTGACAATGACATCGTTGAAGCAATCCGTCAATTCTCTCTTAGTCAGGATCCTGTTGCTCTAGAACATCTGACCTGTAACTGTATCACCCAATGGGAACATATCTTAGAGCATGAAGATTTCTCGTTGGTCGTTCATAGATGAACTATATGTCTTATGAAAAAGGTCATAAGAAAATTCAAGATGCAGTCGCATGTTCGAATAATTAGAGTGATTGACAATGTCTAAGTATGTAACTATGGTGTCCGTTTGGTTTTACAGTGAAGGTGCATCTCCATCTCAAGTGATAAGCAAGCTCTTAGAACTTGGGTTCAAACCCCTACGAGGAGCCTATGACTTTGTGTATGAGCACGGCGAAGTAGACATGACCGAAGCGAATCTTAGTAACGCCATTGTTGAAATCTCAAATGCATTGCATAAAACACTCTCTGGATTCAAGGTACTCTTTAATCTCGACACACATCTATCTGAAGGGGATGATGATTATTCCCCCCTCGAGGACATTGATGCTGAGTTAGAGGAAACACGAAAAGAGCTTGAACGGATTGAGAACGAAGAAACAGAGTAGTGCTTCAGAATGGGTAAAGGGGAAAACCCCTCGCCCATTCCAAGCGATTTGATTATACTAGATTGATGAAACTTCCGGCTCACGGCGTTCGTATTCGCCGTCACCCTGCACAGTGACTCTGATTTTCTTCTTGTCACCAGGATTCATCCGGGTCCACGACCAGACCATATTTGATCCATTATCAACAGCCAACACCTCTGGGGCTTCATCTTCTGGGTCTGTGGACACATATTCGAAACCTGCTGGGATCCAATCTGATACCTGGATGTTCTCAGCAGTCACTTCACCATTATTGGCTACTACAAGCACAACGATGTATTCTCCAGCGCCAGCACCTTTGTTGATTGCTTTCTTTGTGGAGATTGCACGCTTTTTATAATTCACACCAAGCTTGTGACCATCCTCAGAGCTTGCCACCACCGCTGGAATTCCGGCAGGTTCAGTGTTGGCTGTGCATGTGATTGGTGACGGATACTCCTTCTCAGGACGATTTCGCCAAGCCATAACGGCATAGTTAATCTTGAAGCTTTCACCAGGTTCGATTTCTCCACCAGAGTTTCTAAGACCCTCAACTCTGAATGTCATTTTGTGAGGCGTTTCTGGGTCTTGATCCTCAGGATCAATTAGAAACTCATAAGGACCAGTATATTCCTTACCTCTAATCCACACAGTGATATGCTCACTAGTTGGAGGCATGACATCATCAGGTAAATTATCCTCAATTGTAATCTCGTTCAAACCTGCAGAACCGTTGTTTGTCACTTCTATCGTGACCTCAACTGGTGTCTTATCAAAGCTGCTTACTGATGGTGGGTCAAACGTTTTTGAGTAGTCGATACTGTACACAGGAATCTCTTGAGCTGTTTTTTCAATGTGTCCAAGTACTCTCTTTGTGATAGTCCTAACAGGAGTGTACGCAAGGTCTTGTGTGCATTTTGGAGTTGACTTGCTTTCAACTTCGAATGATGAGGTCCATTCCTGATCTGGTTCCATCTCAATACCAGGCGTATCCTCTATCATCTTCTGCTTCTCTCCACCATCCTCTGGAGTGAGGTAAACCTCTGCCTTATCCAATCTCACAATGAGGTCGCTTTCGTTTGAGCATTCAAGTGTGCATTCCCAAGTATTTGGTTCAGTTTCAGCAGTTTCTATTCCCGTTAAGAATTCGGTAAGTGCATTCAGGTCCGGATCGAGAACGGATCTTTGTTGTCCGTCGCCTCTATAGGTAATTACGACACCTCCAGCGTTTCTAGGTTCGGTGTCTTCGACAAGTCCAGTTGCAGTAATAACAAGAGAGGAATCCTCATGCGGATAGATAACAAAGTCTTTCCAGACAACCTGTCTTGTTCCTTCATCATATTCGGCTACGCCTGATTTTACAGACGCAATTTCGATATTGGAAAGATCATTAGGAATAGTCTTGTTGAGAATGATACTGTCCAATTCACCATCTGTTTCATTGGTGACAGTGAGTGTAATTTTGACGGGATTTTCCTCACCCCTAACATACGCCCAATGCGGTTTCTCTGTTTCAATAGTCCCACAAGTGTCAAACACTTCTTTGAAGGTCAATATTGGTGCTCCTACTGCAACACCGTAGTTGGTTTCCCACTTTCCGCCGACATCTATCTCGCCTGCAGCAAGTGTATCATCACCAATGTCTGTGGAATCACGGGTATCTCCAAGGAGGACCTTCACATTCCAGATGCGACTTCGTTCTGACACATTATTAACACTTAGAACACCCGAGGTATCTACACTCGTCAACTCGGAGAGTTCTCCAAGTTCTACCTTTTCCGATTCCTCGAGATCAATTACGACCTTCTTTCTTTCGCTCATTCAATGCACACTCGTTATCTTGCATTCATCGTTTTAGGATTCTTCTGGCTCTCGAAATGACCTCACAAGTGAATATCAGTTTAGCTCGTATCTGAATTCATTTCCTGCGGCCCAGGAAACTTCTAGTACTTGATTTGGTGCCATTACTACTGGAACTGTTCCTTGACCGAACTGCTGAACATATTTAGAGAACTTCAATGGATCATCTATTGATGACCATCTCATTGGAATTCCCACTCGTGGTTGTGCATCAATACACAGACTGACCGCATCCTTCACAGGAAAGACACCGTCACCTCCAACTGGAACAATGAGGACATCCATATCGAATTGTTCGAATGGACCTCGAAGCACTGAGTCTCCAAGGTATCCCACTTTCATTTCCCCTATCTCGATGTATAATCCAAGATTTTCAATTCGTCCACCTTCTACCTCATCAATTCTTGACAAGGAATAGGGCGTAATTTTCACATCTGGGATTTCATAGGGGACTTCAGGTTGGAGAACGTGAAGTAACCATGGTTTAGCCCCCTGTTCTGAGACTTTGTCAACGGTTCCTTGATTGCCAAGGAACCATGCTTTTGAATTGACTGCGATGGTTGCTGCGTTACCGACTGCATCATCTGATTGATTCGTCGCGATGACAACTCTCGCATTGAAGTCGTCTGGAACAACAGATTCTCCATCCCACTTTCCAGGATTCAAAAGAATCGTAGTTTCATTATACTCGAGTGCGAATGAAGTCTTTCCAAAGTACACTATCTTGAGCAACGAATCACATCCCGTCAATACGCACTGGCACGGTCAAGCCAGAATGACTGCTACACTACTATCGTTGAATTTGGTTATTAATAAGGTAATTTCGAACCTATGCGAATACCTGTAGAATCGCCTATCCCGCGCGTTTTTCAGCGCGGTTTCATGGATGCTCTGGTCTACCGAGTGCTATCTTTTTATGATACTGACAAGACAAAGAGTCAGAGGTCCTGCATCTTTCGGAATTGTATAGAGCGAGTTGGATTCTATGTTAGATAAGATTCTCACTGAGAAATTCAGAAGAACTTTGAAGATGGTCTTTACAGATATCCGTAACCAACAAGACCGCCGTGATGAGCAGGAGTTTGCCAAAGACGAAGCCCGAATCAAAGAACGTCTTATCGACACTTTCACAACGTATCGCCCTGATGTCATTTTGGAGAACGATTTTCGAATCGCTGCAATTGATGGCTCCGGCACAGACAGCCTAATGACCCTTGATGATATCCGGATTCATCTCCTCAGTACTTCTTCTGTTGTGGTTGACACTAACACGCACTCTGAGAATCTATTCTCTCCTATAGAGCGAGAGGCTCTGGAGAATGAGTTAGGAGAACAACCCCAAATAGACATCCATTGGCATTCAGGAGTGCGAGGTGATGCTCGTAAAAAATTGGCCGAAACACTTGCAAGCATCTACCCATTGAAAGATGTAGCAAGTCTAACTCTTCCATTTTTCCAGGACTATACTAGGGGCGAAATATCCTCATTCTCTGATTTTGCTGAAACCGAGTTCGAGAAACATATTCCACGATTGAGGGAAGTCGAATCACTGATCTCCCGAGAACAGTTGTTGACCAATCCTACGGTCCATGAAGAGATCAGAAAGACGAGTGAGTATGCAGCAGCCCGTCGAATTCTAATGAGTGACATACAACCAAAATACCTTCTCTTAGATGGAGCAATGTCAGTCTTCATGCATTTTGTACGACACTATCCTTCTATGCCAAGTGGGTTTATGCTTAGAGATGTGTGTGCCTTAGCGAGGCAGAAGAATGTAGTCTTATGTGCTGTAAGCAAGAACCATACAATCCCATTTGCGCATCGGATAGCAGGTATGGCACGAGATGCGTTTGGAGAAACCGCAAAGTGGTTCTGTCATCTACCTAGCAAAGAAGATCCCGAAGGTGGTCTGCATATCTACGAGGACCGAACTTACATACCTCCGATGTTAGCCGTTCCGTATTTGTATAGCTTCTCAAGAGACAATAGACCTTCTAGGATTGATTTCGACAGGATTTGGTGGCTCGAGAATATCTTTGTTTCAGGTGATCCGGGAACAACTCGTGCAAATGAGAAGAAGCTCTTTGCTGAGCTGGAATTCATGTCAAGAGACGCCCGATGGTATGGGTATCCAGTACCTCTTGCATTGGCCCATGAGTCGTGTAAGTTGAGTTATGAAGATCTACGACTCGCAAAGGAAGTATGTATGGATGTTCGATCTGAGATGGGTCTTGAACGGCGAAGCGCAGAACCACTCCGTGCTGATTATGATTTGTAAACAGAGGAATGAAACATGAGTTTAGATAGAGACAAACTTGGAGAGCTTTATGGAAAGGTGGGTGTAGGCAATCAAACTACACTTGGTATAATGGGAAATAATCGCGATATCAGCGTGGGGGAGATATTCATGATATACTCTCATCGCGATGGTCATGAGAGAGTCTTCTTCTTCAGAGTCCTCGGTCTGGAGAACTACCTGAGACAGGTTGAGGACTTGGCTCGTGTTGCTGGGACACTCATGGTGGAAGGTGATGCATATCTCTCAGGAATCGAGCGAAACATGTTACTCTCTGTTGGCGGTCGGATGCTAGGGTATGCGGAGAAGATTGATGAGAAATGGACATTCAGATCCCCAAGACGGCTCCCAGACCATTTAGCATCAGTGTATCGACCTGTTCCTGGAACGTCCGATGAGTTTGTCAAAGAAATGTTAGAGTGTCAGACTGATGGAGAGATCTATGTCGGTGACCTTCAGGTTGGAGAGGACACACTTGATGTTCCAATCAAGATACCCGCAAAATTCCTACCTATGCATGTAGGCATCTTTGGGTCCACAGGAGCTGGAAAGAGCAATCTGATGATGGTTCTGATCAAGTCCATCATTGACAACAATCTGAATGCATTCCGAAAACCCAACCAAGAATCGACACGGATATCCGCGTTCTGTATTGACCCCCACGATGAGTTTGCAAAGGGTGTTGACAAGTTTGGAATTCAACATGTGGTTGAAGATATGAGCGCTACTACCCGGTCCGAGGTCATTGGTGATTTCTACTATCTGACGACCCACAAAAGAGCAACGACCAGAGATATTCGGAAATATGCTCGAGAGATTAGGATTCTATGGTCTGAGATACAACCACGAGACCTTTACTCAATACGAGAATATACAGCTGAGATGACCTCGTTCATAGACTCACAATATTCAGCTAAGGGCGAGGATTGGATAACCACGATTCTCAATATGGATGAAGAAACCGCAGATGCTGCCAATGTTCAGAAAGGCACGCTGAGAGCTGTCAAACGCAGGCTCAGTTTTCTTAGAAGGTCACTAATCTACATTGAATCAGGAAATTCAATTCTTAGTGAGATTTTCTTTGCTATGGAAACTGGTCGAATCTTAGTAGTCAATACGAGTCTGATGAGTGATAAGGCGCAGTTCTTGCTCACTACAATTGTCACCAGAACATTGTCTGACATGAGGAGAGCTTTGAAGAGCAGCGGGAATCTGGGTGATTTTGAGAATCAAGGTCAGATGCGACTTCCTCCGTCTTTTTTCAGTAAGGTGAAGGCACAAGCCCGTGCATTCTATGGTTATGGTGGGGTCGATGATGACACACCAGTACAAGATCCTCGATCACTTCCAGTGATTCAAGTTACAGTTGAGGAAGCTCCATCTATTCTCAATCCTGAGTTGATGCGTGGTCAATCCGTCTTCAAAGACATCTCGCGTCAGGGTCGAAAATTCAACATTGGACTGCTGGTTGTAAGCCAACAAGTGAGCGTTCTTGACAATGTTATCTTGAGCCAGATGAACACTGAGATCAATCTCAGGCTTGGAAATGAGCGTGAGATACGCGCTTGTATAGAGAATGCAAGTGTGAATATTTCAGGGTTTGAGAATGAATTTCGTGTCATGTCCCGTGGGGAGGCAATAGTGACCCAATCGTACAGAGAACTCCCACTACCACTTAGAATTCCGCTTTTTGACGATATTTATGAGAAGGACAAACATAGTTACAAGGATAAGGGTTCGAAGAAGAGTCAAGAACACATTCTCTGAGGATGAATGGATGATGGTACGAATAGCTCACATCTCTGATACTCACCTTGGCACACGACCAAGAAATGGCGTGCGCTATAATGTATGGGGAGAAGAGATGCGGTCTCAGCTTCTTGAGAATGATTTCTATGAGCGGTTCCAAGAGCTTTTTGACAAGATATCAGAGATTGATCCTCCCGTTGACCTTGTTGTTCACTCTGGCGACTTGTACAACTCGCCCTGGGAGGGAAATCCTTCACAACCCCCTGTTGTAGCTCAAGAGACCGCCATCGCAGTCCTACAAAACTTCATAGAGAAGACAGGGATTCCAGTCTTCATTCTTGAAGGCAACCACGGTCTCTATAGGCTCCTAGAAGTTTCTCTTCTTGATACCCTAAAACTGGCAGTGCCGGGTCTTAACGTTGCTACACAACAAGATCTGAAGCGAGCTGTGAGGAAAGGAAATCCCCTCGTTTATTCCTATGAAAAATTGGATGTGTACTGCTTCCCCTTCATGGATTCTATAGTTCTCAAAGCAGCAAGCATGACTGTAGGATTTGATGACTGGATCACAACACACCAAAGTCGTGTCAGGTCAAGACCTTCGATTGCAGTGGCCCACGGAATGGATCTCGACGATACTTTGTTCAAGAGCATGTTCACAATGGACTATGACTATATTGCGCTGGGCCATGACCACCATCAGCATATGCAGTCCAAAGGAGCTTGGTACGCTGGTTCTCCTGAACGATGGAGGTTCGATGAGATTCGTCACGAGAAAGGTTTCCTAGTAGTAGATATCGAAGCCGGGTCTGCACCAGTGGTTACACCGCACACTCTTGAGTATAACCGACTCATCATCAATGAGAAAATGAAGATTGCAGTAGATGACACTGTTGAATCGATTTCAGACAGGGTATATGCATTATTCGATGAGAACGGTTTGAAAACACCATGGAATCCCCAAATTGCTGCACGAATTCGTCTTGTGTTTGAAGGAAAAGCAGCCCGTGTGACCTCCTTTGATCTTGGTATGGCTCTTGAATCTCTAAGAATCAAAATTCTATCAAAAGATTCTGAATATAACGTGGCACAATTTGTTTGGCACGTTCGACAGTCTGTAGATGAGGAATTCACAGCGACATCATATCCCGAAATCGAGTCCGAATACCTCATTCAGGATCCAGAGGAGGATTTCCGTGCTTATCTTGATACACTGGAGATTGACAAGAGTCTGGACACGAGTATACTTACAAAGATTGCAGTACGTTCACTTGAACACGCAGTGGGGAAGAAACAAGGCCGATTGAGTGCAGAATCAATCAGGGAGGACGAGAAATGAAGATCCTCCAATTGAGAATTCGTAACTTTAAACCCTTTAGCAATCTTATGCTACCAGAAGGAGATGCTGAGCTCCCCGATGGACTCATCCTGATAAAAGGTCCCAATTCTACCGGCAAGTCTTCCCTCTTCGAAGCTATTCTTTGGGGTCTCTGGGGAGCAGATGCGGTGGGTCTAACAAATGATGAACTCATCAACTTCCGATCAACGTCTTGTCAAGTGGTCCTATCCTTTCAGGTTGCAGGAACCCAGTACAAGATTGATCGGTCATATGACCCTGCGAATGGAATGGCTGTGGTTTTGTTCACCAATAGAGAGGGTGCCTGGAAACGAATTGCAGACAAGAGCAGATCAGTCAATTCCAAACTCGATGAGATTTTGAGTCTTGAGCTTAAACAAGCGCTGAGCACACTATTAGTTCGTCAAGGGGAGGTTGCAGTCATCGCAAATGCCACTCCGTCAGTGCTGAGAGACCTCCTTGTGAAGGTCTACGACATTGAATTGCTTCATCAGATGAAGGATCATCTAGAAGGTTTAGAGAAAGATCTGGACTCAAAAGTCAAAGCACTTGAATCTGACTTCATTCGCCCGGACCAGATCGAGATACAGATTGAGGAATGCAAAACTCGAATAGGTCACTTTGAATCTGGATTAGATCTGAAGATGAAAGAGATCAAATCCACTGAAAAGCTGCTTCAGGAGATTCCAGACGCGGGTGCTCTGAAGAAAGTCCACGAACTCAGTATTAGGATTGAAAAACTTCAACGTGAAGTTGAAGTCAAGAGTGAGGGGCTTGAAGAGGATCTTGCACAGGCTGGTGTCGTTAAGGTAAGTGCGACGACTCTGAATGCCCGATTGGATGCTCTTGATAAGGGACGAAAACGGATAGAGGGAGAACGTCAGGGATTCAAGGAGAAGATACAATCTGTAGATCAGGAAATCGGTTCGATCTCTGGTACGAACCGTGATCTTGAGGACAAGATTCAGACCCTCACCGAAGCTGGTGTTGATGATGTCATCGAATGTCCTACTTGTGCAAAACCACTATCTTCAGCTGACCGAGAAAGACTAGTGTTAGAATACAAGACAATTATTGAGGGTGGAGAAACCCGAATTAAAGAACTAGAGGGTGAGAAGAAGGACCTCATCGCCTCTTCAGATGACTTTGGTGACCAACTCACTAGGATGTCCAAAAGCGAAGATGCAGTAAAAAGAGTAAGTCAGGGAC
>JAGXOC010000088.1 GCA_019894665.1 Candidatus Thorarchaeota archaeon | reverse complement strand
TGAGGCCCAGTCACGATCTCGCGGGTTCTGTGAGAGGTGGAATCAAATTGATGGATATGCTGTGGCGTAGTGATAACAGGAAGTTTGAGGGCGAAATTAAAATCGCAATCATAGATCAATCCATCCCATCCAATACATACCTGATGCCGGCACATCAACTTCTCCAAGGTATCAGGATTGAACGTGTTTTCAAGTAGCTGCTGATAGTGTGCAACTTGCTGATCAGCTTCCAACAATTGCTTAAATCGTCCAATCGGCATATTCGTGATGGTTAACAGACGGTTGAAATGGATTCCCCATTCAGATGACATTATTTCTTTGTAAGTGTCTTCTAACTCGGATTGGTTAGGAGGCAGAAAGGCTCCTTCCGGATTAAAGACCAGATCTAATTCTAACTCAGGGTTCACTCCGTACCCAAGCGCGTTGAGTATTCTTAGGATGTGAAGACTCTTCTTGAATACGCCGTCCCCTCGTACCTGGTCCACATCAGCTTCTATGTAACATGGTAATGATCCTACTAGTCGAATCCGAAGATCCCTATACAGTTCCATCAGTCCTCTTAACTCAGGATTTAATAACACTGTAAGGTTTGTACGAACTTGAACTTTGTAAGTTCTATCAACCAAGGCTTTAAGAAATCGGGGAAGGGAGGGGTTCAATTCAGGTGCCCCGCCTGTGATATCTATGAGTTCTGGATTGACGTATTCGGCGACCTTAAGGACGTCCTCCATTGACTCCCACTTCATAAAATCCGTGCTCGTGGGTGTGGCTTGTACATGACAATGTGTACAAAGATGATTGCACCGATTTCCCACATTTACCTGTAGCGTCTTATGGGTTAAACCTGTTAGTTTGGATCCTGTTTCGCCAAGTATGTGTTGAGTAAACGCATTCATACTTTACACTACGTCTTATTGAAGAGCGCCAAGGGCATTAAAACTCTGTCTAATTTTCAGTTACCAATAGACCTGTGAAGCATGGAAATTCTGGAATCGGATCTACAAAGTCTTCAGCGTACGTACCACTGAAATAGTTGGTTTCTCATTGAGAAAAGGGCATTATTCACTCTTTTACTTAGCCTCAGAAGAGAGTAAGATATCTTGAACCCATTGAGATATGTATGCACGACCTAAATTCAAACGGTTTGGGTTCAACTCCAATTATTGGATCATCGTCTTTTCACAGTAATCTCTTGCTCTGAGAAAATATATAGGATACGACATCTATCATATTCACTGCATTCTTAGATTAAATGAATGTTAAACGAGGAGGAGCAAATAAATGAACGGTTCTAGATTTTATGCTGTTGCCCTGGTATGTATCATAGTCGGGGCAGGAATCGGATTCAGTGCAGGCTATTTCATAGTCGGTCAACCAGGACCAGCACCGGATCCAGAAATGCCAAGACTGAAGGCGGGATTCATCTATGTTGGTCCAATTGAGGACTTTGGATGGACTAGCGCTCATGACCAAGGACGGCTCTATATAGAAAACAAGTATGATTGGTTAGACACAGCTTACATTGAAAACGTGGACCCTGCAGAAGCTGGAGAACATATTGACTATCTCATTGATGTCGAAGGATGTGATGTTATTTTCACAACATCGTTCCCCTTCATGGATGCGACCATTGCTGCGGGTGCACGGCATCCTGATACGATCTTCTTCCACTGTTCCGGATATCTAAGGTCTGACAATGTAGGAACATACTTCAACGACTTCTATCAGTTATACTACCTCAATGGTCTGATGGCTGGAGCGCTCACACAGACTGGTAAGCTCGGATATGTTGCAGCGTTTCCGATTCCCGAGCTCATCAGGCACATCAATGCTTTTGCCATTGGCGCACAGGAGGTCAATGCATCAACTACAATTGATGTCAGGTGGATGAACACAGATTGGTTTGATCCAGTCACTGCCACAAATGCTGCCAATGAGCTCCTTGCAACAGGGGTTGACATGTTAGCATTCACTGAGGACTCTTCAGCTGTGCCTCTTGTGGCAAACGCAACAGACGATGTCTATGTCTTTAGTCACTACTCACCCATGCAATCCTTTGCACCAACAAGTACGATCAGTGGTCAGCTAGTGCACTGGGAGGTTATGTACGAGGACATAATTCAGAAGATCTACCTTGGCCAATACAACAGCACCAATCTCGCAGATGTAGACTACTTGTGGTTACTGCAAGAGGATGCTGTTGAACTAGGTGGTCTATTCGGTGTTCCAATAAATCCGATATTCATACCTGACCTCCAGGCAATAAATGTCGTTGATCCAGTTCTTGGGACCATAAGTGTCTACGATCTTGTGATGACGAGAATGGCTCAAATGAGCATGGCAAACATCATCTTTGAGCCATTTACTGGACCCATGGACTTTAAGAACGGAACACAGTGGCTTTCGACTGGAGAGTCCGCTGACATCTATACGTTACTTGGCATGACTTGGTTTGTTGATGGAGTGATAGGAATCATCCCTTGATAGGGTGATTCCAACCTATTGAGGGGATTCTAGGTCCCCTCCCCATTCTTTTTTTCTTCTGACAATTGAAATATTAGTATGTTCTCCTACACATAGATGGTCGTAAATGCCATGACAACGGTCCTAGAGATGCAAGATGTATGCAAGACCTTCTATGGTGAAGGCGAAGTAGAAATACATGCAAATGATCATGTAAATTTTACTCTGAAAGAAGGCGAAATACATGCTCTTTTGGGAGAGAATGGAGCTGGTAAGACCACACTTGTTATGAATTTGTGCCGAGAGCCTGATAGTGGATCTATACTTGTAGGAGGAGAGAATCTCAGACTCAAGACGCCCAGAGAGGCCATTGAACATGGAATAGGAATTGCATATCAAGACTTGACGAAATCACTGGTTGAACGTCATTCGGTTGCGGAGAATATTTTGAGCTTGTCTAAAGGTTTTCTTCTATCCATTCAGGCTGTTGAGGATGCTGTTACAAAGGCATTCACGAGATTTGGTTTTGACAAATTAGATCCCAAAATGAAAGTATGGAAGCTTTCTGGTGGGGAAAAACAACGAGTTGAGATTCTGAAAGCTCTCATAATCGATCCAAGAATCCTCATCCTTGATGAGCCAACATCAATGTTGACCCCTCCTGAAGTTGAGAACCTCTTCTCCCTGCTTGAGTCTCTCAAATCTGAAGGTAAGGGTATAGTAATTATCACTCACCATCTTGAGGAAGCAATCCAAATCAGTGACCGTATCACTGTATTACGGAATGGACAGGTAGTGAGCTCCCTTGATGAGAAAAAAGTAGCTGGAATGAGGAAGTCACCCGAAGAGGGGAGAAGAGAGCTTGCTCGTTTAATGGTCGGAAAAGACACATTATATGACCTTAAGAGAAATCCTCTGAAAACCGGGGATTTAGTGCTCAAAGTCGAAGATCTTACTGTGAATAATGACATGGGAGATCAAGTTGTCAATAACGTTTCCATTGAAGTTCGAGAGAATCAGATTCTTGGACTTGCTGGGATTGCAGGCAATGGCCAGCGAGAATTGCTCGAAGCCATTGTTCATTGGCGCCAGGCTAATTCAGGAAAAGTAATCCTGCACGGAAACGAAATAACAAACAAATCTGTTTCCATGATTCGTAATCTTGGTGTTTCATACATCCCTGAGAACAGGAAAAAAGGTATGGTTCTGGATCTGTCAGTTCGCGAGAATCTTATGATCAGCTACTATTCTGAATCTGAGGGTCCTTTCATTGACCGTGACGCGATGGTTGAGCTGACTGACAAATTAATAGAGCGATTTGCGATTGACACTCCGAGTCCGTTGACCCCCATGAGAAGCCTGTCAGGAGGTAATAAACAGAAAGTTGTGGTGGCGAGGGAGCTTTCAAGAAGACCCAAAGAGGATACTGGACTTCTTCTGATTGCGGAGAATCCTACTTTCGGTCTTGATGTCGCAACTACCGGTTTTGTCCGAGAGGAACTTCTCAAGGTAAGAGATTCTGGGGCAGCAGTACTCTTGGTTTCCAGTGACCTAACCGAGATAATGACGCTAAGTGATGAGATCGCTGTCATCTACAAGGGAGAAATAATCGGAAAGGTCAGTACAGAGGAAACCACTAGAGAAGCTATCGGACTCATGATGGGTGGAGTTATACCCGAATCAACTGAACGAGGGGAGGTAAGTCAATGAAACTGGGCAAATTTGAAGTGGTATTCAAAAAGAGATCTAAGACTCTAAACTTTAAAGAAAAGTTACAGATTAGAATACTCTCACTGCTCATGGGCTTTGGCGTATTGGCACTCATCTTCCTTGCCTATGGTCAGAACCCACTCTTGCTCTATTTCAACATTTTTTCATACGCATTCTTTACGGTATTTGGGCTTTTAGCAACACTTTCACGCTTTATCCCACTACTACTCATTGCAATCGGTCTCGCGGTTCCCTTCAGGGCTAAAATCGATAATATCGGTGCAGAAGGTCAGTTCCTCATGGGAGCAATTGCTGCGTCTGGAGTTGCAATATTCTATGGTGAAGGTACTAGCCCATGGATAACTATACCAATCATGTTCTTAGCAGGTTTCATTGCTGGAGCAGTTTGGGCCCTTCCAATTGCAATCTTTAGGGTTAAGAGTAAGTTCAAAGGGTCTGATGTCGTCATCAGTTTTCTCTTATTCTTCCCTGCAAAGTTCTTGATTGATTATCTAATCACTGGTCCTTGGAGAGATCCGGAGGGTTATGGTTTCCCCCAGTCCCCGCTCTTCCCTGAACCTGCGCAGATTTTTTCATTTCCTGGAACCCGGATTCACATCACGATATTTCTTGGACTTGTCGCCACATTTCTGATCTATTACTTCCTGACCCGTGCACGGGATGGAATCCCGGAAACAAAGCTTGGTTACGAAATCAATGTGTTAGGTGAAAATCCGGAGGCAGGAGAGGCTGTAGGAATGAGCTTTCTGAAAGTTGCAATAATAACAGTACTGATCTCTGGAGGTCTTGCAGGCATCGCTGGAGTAGGAGAAGTTGCTGGTAATCCAAATTTCTATAGACTGCGTCCTGAGTTATCCAGGTTTCTGGGATTCACGGGTATTGCAGTAGCTTGGTTAGGAGGATTAAGTCCCTTAGGGATCATTTTGAGCGCCCTCTTTTTTGCTGGTTTGTTAGCAGGAGGTGTTCGGATACAAGCAAGTGGACTACCTGTTTCAGTGGTTGATCTGTTCAACGGTGCAATCTTGTTTTTTGTGCTTCTGACTGAGTTCTTCCTAAGAAACAAAGTTGAATGGAGGACAGTAACTTGAGTCTTGAGCTGACTGCGTCTTCTATTGTTGTTGCAGCCACGTTCTTCCTGATTCCCACTTTAGGTGAAATCATAACAGAGCGATCTGGAGTTCTCAACCTTGGGATTGAGGGCATGATGATTTCCGGCGCCGCTGGTTCTTTTGCCGTAGCTTATACAACTGGCAATATCTGGCTTGGGCTGATTGCGGGAATGTTGGTTGGTGGAGGATTGTCTCTAATACATGCTATCGTCACTATCACATTCAATCGCAACCAAGTTGTTTCTGGTATCTCACTGACAATCTTTGGAACGGGCCTAAGTGGATTGCTTGGTCTCGGATTCGCAGGATTGCCGCTGGTTCCACTTCAACCCCTTCAAATTCCAGGCCTCAGTGCCATTCCTTTCATTGGACCAGTCTTTTTCAGCAAGAATATTCTTGTATATCTGTCATTCATCATGGTACCAGTCCTCTGGTTCTTCTTGTATAAAACCCGTTATGGGATAATCGTGCGAACGGTTGGCGAGAATCCAATGGCAGCTTATACGCAAGGTATCGATGTTATTCGAGTCAGATACCTCTGTGTGATTTTCGGAGGTGTGATGTGTGGTTTAGGTGGCGCCTATCTAACCTTAGGATGGATTCCACTATGGGTCGAGGGTATGACAGCAGCGAAAGGATGGATTGTCATTGCAATAGCTGTAGTTGGATTGTGGCGTCCAGTGGGTGTCTTGTTCGGAGCCTACATTTTCGGAGCTTTTGAGGTCCTTCAATTCACTTTTCAGCCGCTTGGTATTCCTCCAGCATTCCTGAATATGCTGCCTTCTCTAACAACCATTTTGTTCCTTGTGATGTGGGGAATCCTCTTGAATCGGTCAAAAGTAAAACGAATAATCGGTGCACCGACAGCATTATGCGTCCCCTTCGAGAAACCATAATATCAATCCGGGTATCGGTCCTACAAAGTCTTCTGCTTACGTATCACGGAAGTAGTTGGTGAAGGGGTCAAGAGACCTCTTCAATTGCATTTTCTCTTCTTGCTTAGATTTATCTCTACTCAGGAAACTATTAGAAATGAGTGTGTAATTGAAAGGGGGTCTATAGTCAATGGACAAATCCACGAGAAGATCTGTGTTTTTACTCTATATCATTCTCTTTCTATTATCCAGCATAACTGTATCAATGATTCAGATCAACCTGAATACATCTACGGCTTACGCTCTCAATATTGAATACGAACAACATACAACTACAGCAAGAAGTTATGACTTTGATCATAGCTACAGCACAATTATAGTCAATATTCCTATCATGGTAGATAGCTATGGGTCGACATTGAGTAGTATTCGAGTTGGAACCGTCCCCTTTTGGATTGACACATCTGATTGGGTTGATGGAGAGACTGTGAGCATATCTGGAAATCTCTATTCAATTCATTCACAAACTGGTAAATGGAGGGCACATCGTAGTTTCGCTGATTTCGAGAGTGAGAACCTGTACTACCACAAAGAACTAGGAATTCTAATCGAAAGCAATACTGATCGCATATCATCGGGGTCGAGTGGATTCAGTGGATTTTCAGTAGAGATCAATATCCAGCACAGTAACATCGATGGATTTGTTGCTAGGGTAACAGGAAGCAATGTTGTGGGAAACATAGTCCTACTCAGTGCTATCTTCACTGAAATTCTGATAGTTCAATGGTTATACACCCGGCGACAGAAGTCGAAAACTCTCAAGTCATCAAAGTAGGGCCGTGCTATTACGGAAACTGGGTAAAAGTACTCATAAGAAGATACTTAACTATAATTAATAATTGTTTGTGGTTAATAGGCATGTAGAATTACAATCTACTGACTACAAGAATACAATATGAGCGCACCATGTCAGGTTTTGTCGAATAATGCAGTACTACGAGAATATTAGTCAACTCATTGGTAGAACCCCACTAATCAAAATCAACAAGCTGAACCCCTATCCAGAGAACATGATTTTGGCTAAACTGGAGTGGTTTAATCCAGGCGGCAGTGTCAAGGACAGGGTAGCTAAATCCATGATTGATGATGCTGAAGTGAAAGGTCTCCTAACTCTGGATAAGATCATAATTGAACCAACCAGTGGGAATACAGGCATCGGTCTTGCTATGCTCAGTTCAATGAGAGGTTATCGTTGTGAACTTGTGATGCCAGAGTCCATGTCAGTTGAACGTCGAAAGATAATGATGGCATATGGTGCTCGTGTCACACTGACTCTGGCCGAGGAGGGGACAGACGGAGCCCGAGAGTATGTTAAAAGAAAAGTGGCGGAAGAGCCTGGGAAATATTTCTCTCCGAACCAATATGACAATCCTGCCAACTGGTTGGCACATTACAAGTATACATCCCAAGAGATTCTTGAAGCAACAAATTCCAAAGTAACTCATTTTGTAGCGGGTCTTGGAACCTCTGGGACTTTGATGGGGATGGCACGAGGACTCAAAGAGTGTCTTCCAGCTGTCAAGATTGTGTCGGTTGAGCCTGAGTCTGATTCGTTCATTCAGGGACTCAGAGACCTTGATAATCAAGACGTTCCTGGAATATTCGATGATTCGTTCATAGACCAGAGACTTCGAGTCAGCGAAAACGATGTTCAGTCTATTGTACGAGCATTAAGTCAAGAGGAAGGTCTCTTCATTGGACAGAGCTCTGGGGCAGCAATGTGGGGAGCTATTACAATAGCTAAAGAGCTTCATGAGTCAAATCAAAAAGACTCAGTTATCGTTGTTCTACTGCCTGACTCAGGTCAGAAATACATCAGTGGTGACCTGTTTGTTTCAAGTACAAATGTCAAGGAAACAGCCTCTGTCACTGGATAAGGTTCAAACCCAATTTATTCTACTGAGATGTGGTTTTAGACCAATTGGTATCTTTGACTGTGTCTTCAGTTTTGATGCAGCAGTCATAGCCACTTCCTGATCTATACCAAACTTGACGAGGTTTGGGCAGAGAAAGAGTGGTGAAACATCGACAGTTCTTAGATTATTCTTCTCAAGTGTCAGATTTCTGAGTTTCTTGTTTTTGCTCAGGACAGAGAGGTCTATACTCTCGAGCTTGTTTTCATAGAGATGAAGCGCTTTTAGATCCTTGCAATGTACTAAAGGTGTGATGTTAATCGTTTTGATCTTGTTGAAGGACAAGTCAAGATGCATCAGACTTACACACCCCTCTAGGGGTGTAAGATCAATCTGTTCGATCACATTTCCTCCTAGTGAGAGTTCAAGAAGCACATCACAATCTCGAAGAGGATTGAGATCAATAATCTGAATCTCGTTCCCTGAAAGGGTCAACGTCTCAATGTTGGAGAATGATTTGAGGGCAGACAGATCAGTGGTAGCGATACGTCTGTCATTGAGATCGATACTTGTCGCATTTGAAGGAAACCGTTCGACAATTTTTCCACCTTTCTTGGTTTCGCTCCAGATAGTAATCTCTTCCATTTCTGTTTCATCCAAGGTCTTCACGTACATTCCTCACTTATAATCTGGTATGGATAGAAAGCTTCTGACTTCATATTCCGGATATAAGTTCAAAAGCACCCCTAAAATTAGATGAATCAACTATCCCATTCAGTGGGAGTTATTTGGGTAGATGTGTTTAGTTACTACACGAATTCTGGAGTTGGTCTAGTGAGTCTGAAGGGTCCGCTACGTGATAAGAAGAGCTACATCAAAACTGTCTTGGAACCGCTTGATGTAAGATTACAGAGTATGAGGAACCGGACCGTTGGCGAAGCAATTGCGTACTACGAGATCATTTGGGACACCCCGACAGTTGAGCCTCTCACAGGTAATATCGAAATCACGCTTATGTCACGGTTTGATGAGTTATTGTTCAGGGTTGTGCCTGACAGCTTAGAAAGTCAACGGGTTGTGCGCAGGCTCACTAGCCGTACGACCAG
The DNA here is from genome assembly GCA_019894665.1 of Candidatus Thorarchaeota archaeon. Taxonomy (GTDB): domain Archaea; phylum Asgardarchaeota; class Thorarchaeia; order Thorarchaeales; family Thorarchaeaceae; genus SMTZ1-45. Next base: position 562 of record JAGXOC010000088.1, on the reverse strand, counting down.
AGTCCTGTTCAGACACACTGCGAATCTTGAGGTTTCTATAGATACATCCGCTGTCTGATTATTGACTCAGTTTTCGAATTGCTATCAAATCTTCAATGAAAAGCAAGCCAAATATCAGGTCTACTGAAACGAAAAGGACAACCCAGATTGATGATTGTCCAAGGAAGAACCAAATCAGTGGTATTGTGAAGACCATGAACTTCTCAAAGCAGGCCATCAGGATGAGCCCGTGGTTTTCCTTCATGTTTTTACTGACAAGGTAGAATCCTATTCCAAATACAAAGACCATACCCATGAAGGAATCGAACCAGAGCATGGTGTTTGGTATATCAAGATCAAATATCAGAAAATAGTTAATGTCAATCCGCGACAGCACAAAAAAGCCAGTTGCAAGGAGCCAGTTCCAAATCGCAGCTGCAAGAAACAAGATTCGATGATATCGTTGTCTGTCCAAGAGAGTTTCACCGTCTTCTATCGACAGCAAATCTGGAATATAACTCCACTGTCCTACAGTCTGATGTGTAATCAAGATGGACTGACCTTGAAACAAAGTAGGCACAGG
>JAGXOC010000087.1 GCA_019894665.1 Candidatus Thorarchaeota archaeon | reverse complement strand
GTGCTGAGATGCCAAAAAGAGTCCATCAGCTCCAGCGTCAATTGTTGCCTCCGCGAAATCAATCATAACGTCTGTGATGATATCAAGCGCACCTTTCAGTATCTCAGGGTTCTCATCTGCATATTTGTTGAAGCTTTTACCGGAAATTTTGTCAGCCACCATTGCAGGATCGAATACTGTCGACATTGTGGGCACAACGCCATGTGCGTATTCTTGGATCAGCTTAACTGCACGAATCTGGTTACCGAGCTCACCTGCATTGACATCAAGTGGTTCCATTGTTTCCCAGTCACTCACGTCATTGATTGCCGCACTGGTTAGAGTTGTCGAACCAGTTGTTGCACCATCATAGACTGCGGTACAACCAAAGTCTATGCAAGGAAAATGACCAAAGAAGGATATCTTCAGCAAATCATGGTCCAGTAGTTTGTGGAAGTCAATCTCGGCTTCAGCAAGGCCCTCAGGCGTTCTGTCTGTTTCAGGATGATGTTTCCATAGAGAGATGGGAATCTGATCACCTAAGTTGCCGAGGAGGGTTTCCTTGATCAAATCATATTTCGACATAGCAAGTCTACATGCATATTTGGGAATAATGAGGCTTTCGAAGGGACCAACTTAGTTCGTTGCTGGAAAACATTAGGGCAGAATAGAACCAGACATATGAGTCCGATTCATTATCTGGTGATCAATATCCAAAGATTCATCGCGCTATGGATGATACTATCTAGAAGGTGAAAAGTCTCATTCTTTCAACCTTTGGACTAGATGATCAAGTCTAGCTGGAGCGCAGTTCAGCAATAACACATCGATGGCCAGTTTCATCAAAGTAGATATCATGAATGTCGAATGACCGAAACTCAATCGGAATCTCCTCTAAAGTGAAATAATGATGAGGAATCCCACTCTCCCATCCTCTTTGGGGGATATAGGTTCCTTCTTCCACTTCATACAATTTCCAATCGTCTTCTTTACTCACAGGACCGGGATCTAGTACAGGAAACGTGACAAATAGTACACCACCGGGTTTCAGAACTCTCTCTATCTCACTGATTGTCTTTCTAACGTTTTTCATCAGATTGTGATGTATAACTTGAGTCGAAATTACAGCGTCAAAGAAGTTGTGTTCATATGGAAATGGTTCTTCCATCTGATGTTCACAGAGTGTGGCTTCAAGATCTTCATCATTGAGCCATTCCTGTGTCATTGAGAGGGCCTTTGGAGAGGCGTCAAAACCATATACATCAAAACCCAGACGTGTTAGGGATACTACATGTCGACCTGTTCCACAACCTAGGTCTAGGATTCTTGAGCCATCATTATCACGAATCCGTTTTATAACTCGTTCAATATCTGTATGAGGATTAATGAAGACCCGTCCTCTTTCTGTGAAGATTCTGTCCCAGTCTGGCATCAGTGGTTTTGCTCAACATTCGATATGTGATATGGGTTGTGGCCTGCTATTCGATTGAAATAAAAGACCGTACTTGTCACAACCGGGTTTACACGCTTGAGGTGGGCTTAGAGTTGAATGTCAAACGGAGATACTTGGTACTAGTTCTTGGCATCGTTATCATGTTCTCAGGAACGCTAATGGCAGCAAGTGTACAGAGTGGATTCGGTTCAATCGCTGTTACAGAGGTTGATTTTCAGGCAGCAGACGGATCGATGATTCACAGTACACTCCAGAGACCAAACTACGCAACTGACACTGACCCGTTACCAGGTGTAGTTGTGATTCATGGTTCGTTACAGAATAAAGAGTGGTTGATGGCATTTGGTAACGAACTGGCGCGACGCGGTTTCGTGGTTCTAACCATTGATGCGAATGGCCACGGAAACTCCGAGGCAGGGTCAGGAAGTGGAGCAGCAGCGTTGGATTATATCGCCGCTCTAGACTACGTTGATGAAACCCAGATTGGCCTAATTGGTCATAGCATGGGAGGAGGAATATCATGGAGTGCAATGGAGGATTCCAGCGTTTCTGTGAGAGCTCTGGTACTAGTGGGTTCTGGTTTTAGTGCTTCAGCGCCATATACTCCAAACACTCTGTTGGCTACTGGTAACTTCGATTCTCTGTCCAGCTATCCTCACAATCTCACTCTCTTAGAGCCCTACTTCAACGTGTCAGGAATTATACCTGACACAACCTATGGTGATTTTGCTAGCAACACCGCAAGAAGAGCAATATTCCCATCGACAAACCATCTCTTCGAAACTATTGACCATGTCATCGTGAGTGAGAGCGTAGAATGGATGAAGAATAGTCTGAAAGGTGGAGTTGAGGATGAGCACTGGATTTCTAGTACCAATCTTCTTTATCCACTTTGGTTGGTTGGGGGACTAATTGGGTTGCTTGGAGCTATACTCACAATCTTCCCTTTAATCGCAATACTGCTAAGTACACCACTCTTTTCAGACCTGAAAGGGACTCCAAGCGAAGAATCAGCTACCACAAAGTCATTCGTTAGAAATGGAATAGTCTATGGACTGATTGGAGCAATCACCTTCTTCCCATTCCTGCTAATAGGGACCGTGTTATCATACATCATTCCATTTCCACAATACTATGGGATACCGATTATGTCATGGATGCTTGGAAGCGGACTTGTTGCGGTCTTGTTCCTTTTCATAATTCTGCGGCGCCGTGGGTCAGCAACCAATTTAACACTGCGGGGTCTACTTGGAACCAAAAGCCAGAAACCAATACTGAGTATAGTGAAATCACTTGTCTTGGCTTCTATCGTGTTTGCATGGATGTATGTACTGACCCTTGTGGTTGATCTTGGACTAGCTCTGGACTTGAGAAGTTTCCTTCCGGGACTCCATGATCTTACTCTAGCGCAGGCAAGTTTCGTTCCGCTCTACTTTGTGGTGTTCCTCATCTACTTCTTAGTGGAAGGAGCGTGGTTAACAGGACCTATGCTACCTGAAGGTTCTGGGACTTGGACAAAAGTTCAGTTGAATTGGACTGTAAAAGCTGTACTCATCAAGACCTTCCCGTATCTCATTCTGATGGCCTTTGAGTTCGTTGGAGGGTTCTTAGCTAGTGCTCCTTTAGTTCCTGGAATAATCGGATATTCCTGGTTGTTCTTCTATGCGTTCGCCCCATGGTTTGCAATATGTACTGTGATCACCATGTTTGCCTATCGGGTCACAGGTAATCGTTGGCTTGGTGCTATGGTAAATGCTATTCTTTGTGCCTGGCTCTTAGCGTCAATGCTAGCCTTCAGGGGATAGTATGAAGTGTAATGGACGAATCTATAACAATCCGTCCTGCCACCTCATTAAACATCGATTTTATCGTAGATGATGCATGTTAATCCGTATCAAGAAGCCTTTTTTCTCAGGATGTAATGTGAATCAGGTTACTCAAGTAGGGATTGATTCCATAATGATTAGACTGATGGGTGTTCTGACTCAAGGTGGTGTACCTATCAAGTTTAAGAGCTCGATGGAGGCTGAGGGAGAGCTTATTCTTGGACCATTAATTGAAGCTACCAAGGCACTGAGTAACATAATGGGTAGTGGTGAAGTCAGGCGACTGGCGTTCAAAGACAATACTTTGATTGTAACGGAAACCAGCAAGGGATTCACTGTGGTGGCTCTGGTGACTAAGGCAGAGGACTACATGGACAGTCTTCTACGTGTAATCGCAGAGAAAATAGATGAATCCGAGATTCAGCTTGCCGACGGTTCTGTCAATGATGCACAGACGATCATCATTGAGCGGATTCTTGTCCCCTATGTCAGAGACCACATTGAAACATCATTTCCTGACGCACTCTCCAATGTATGGGACCCGATCCATGAAGTACTAAGAAACGATAATCGATTTGCTAAGGTAATTCAGGAAGTCGATGACCTCTTGGCCAGACCTGAGCCTCAGAAGAGGTGGACCCAATTCAAGAAGGGGTCCGAAGGTTCATTGAATGATGCACTGACTCATGCAATGAGAGGCGAGTTCGATAGAGCTTGTGCAATTGCCATGGGTAACGAGGGAGTATTAGCAGGAATATTCAGTATCAAGATGGGTGCTCTAGCGCACTCAATGACAAAGGCAATCCCCCCAACTCTGGCTGAATTAAGAGCAATTGGCTCAAAGTTGCCTGAAGATCACCCGTTCACTGATTTTGCCAAGATTCTGGTAGGGTCTGTAGCAGGGGAGGTCATCCCAGCAGATTATGCCCGTGTCTACCGGGAGTCAATGAATCATTTTGAGTTCATTGAGGATGATGAGCACCTCATACTTGGTTTTCTCTTCTTAGATGCTCGAGTGGCAAACTACTCCGAGTTTGCAAGAGAATTGGTGAGTTTCTACAAGGGGAAGTCAGAGGTTGTTTGTTCATTCATTGAAGCTATTCAAGAACGAAACAACATTTTCGATAAGCTGTATTCCATAACAAGCTATGACGGATTCAAGGACGAAATCGGATTATACAAGACTCAGCTATCTAGTATTCTTGGGAGCATCACTTGGGTCACAAATGAAGAGTTGATGTGGGAGTTACAGAAAGAAGGAAAGGGAATTGAGATTGGAATTACGGCTTCATTGAAGTTGCAGAACTATATTGCAGTACTGACAGCCTTGACTGAGTCACCAGTGTTATCGATCGGTGAACGCAAAAGCTTCCTCGAAGAAGTCCTCATGCTTTATCGTGATTATTTCAGGGGTTTGATGATGACAGACATCCCCCTATTCGCGTACACATTAGACAGTATCTTTCAGAGTGTGAGTGTCGCTCATGCGGAATATTATTTCCTAGCAACTGGTGACCAAAGACATCACCATATTCAGCAAACTATAGAGTTCCTAGGTGACATCTACGAAAATATGGTTGATGAGTGGCCAAAAGCTCGTGTTCGATTTTCACTTTTTGTTGTGACAAATTCCATATCTCCCGTTCTTTCAAGAGCTGGGGAGCTACCAGAGGCTGAGATTCGACTGCTGTATGCAGCCATGCAACTTCTTGATATCAACACGATTGATGCAACACAAATCACTCGACCCACCACTTACGCTACATACCTGTGCAATACAAACACATCACTCATTGCCCTTGCATCAAGATTACTCAAAGGTGAGATACGTGCAAAAGTTCTCAGAGAGGGCGTGGATATTGCACTAGATGTGCAGGAGTGGTTCCTGTCCTATGGTGAAATAATCAGGGATGATGCGATGTCTGCTAGTTACCATGCATCTCTTATTGCAGAAACGTTGGATGAGGCTGAGTTGAAGAAGACTGTTGACCGAGTTATTGACTTGAACAGAATAATAGTACAGGATCCGAATAAATTCGACTACGAGCTAGCAATGATGTCCGTTCCGCTTATGGACCTCCTATCGAATGCATGGAAGAGGTTAGCTGACGAGAAGTATCTAAAGATTTCAAAAGATACATTTGATTCAGCTATGGCGGCCTGGAAGAAATATGGATTCTATGAAAAAGCCGAGAATTTCAAGAAGTCGTTCAGCCAGACCTTAGAGTCCTAACAGGTTGATTGTAGCATCCCAGAGTTGTTTTTGGAGTTCAACATCATATGAGATCTCTGAGGATTCAGTTTCCGCTTTCTTCTCAAAACATTTCCCAGTCACACCCTCAACATCAGGCGAAGAAGCGACGTAAACTGATGTTTCTGCACCTTCTTTCGGACTCAGCTGGAACGGTTTCATCATCCCAAACATAACTCTAGACGCTCGACTGCCAGAACTCCGTCCTAGATTAGTGGCTACGAAACCCGGAAGGACAACGTTGACTGACACACCTGTATCTTTCAAACGACGGGCCAACTCATAGGTATGCATAACGACCATGAGCTTTGCACTGCCATAGACGTTCATGGATTTGTAGGATGACTCACTCTGTAGATCATCCAAATTCAAATTCGCGCGTTTGTGTAAACCAGATGAGAGGTTGATTACTCTAGACTGTGTACCTTCCTTCAATACTGACAATAGTTCATGTGTGAGAAGGAAAGGTGCAAGATAATTCACCGCTATTGTCCGTTCGAACCCATCATTAGTGACTTGTCTTTTGCTGATGACAGCTCCCGCATTATTGAGAAGAACATCTAGTCGATCATACTTGCTCTTGAATTCTGCAACAAAACTTCGTATAGACTCCATCGACGACAGATCGCAGATCATCAGATCCACAGAGCTGTTCCCACTCACTTCGATGATTTCCGAACAAGCCTCTTCACCACTTCCTTTGTTTCGTACAACTGCGACCACTGTCGCGCCCTTTTCTGCAAGGGCTAATGCGGTTTCCCTTCCAATTCCTGAGTTGCTCCCTGTGACGATACACACCTTGTCCTTCAAAACCATCTCTCCAGAATTATGAATAGTAGCAAACAAAATTCTCAGTAGATAGCTACCTACTTTAACATGTGGGTCTAGCTTGGACTTCATGACTCTGCTTGAAGAGATGGCGGGATACTTGACATGGGCAAATGCTTCAATATGGAGAATAGTTGAAACCCTAAGTAATGAGGAATATGAACAAACCCTTGCCGAAGGAGCAGGTAGTATTCATAGAAGGTATGTTCACCTTGCAGAAGACACTTGGGAATGGTTTCATGATTGGCATGGAGAAGAACCACAAGAACCAGATTTTCAGAGTATGACCCGGGATGATCTCAACCAATTCATGGTTGATTATCTGAAGAAATGGCAGAGTCTGATTGCAAAAAGAACGGTTGATGAGTTTAATGACGAGCGTGAGGGCAGAACAGTTGTCATAAAGTTCGATGAGATGTTCTTCCATATGGTCAATCATTTCACATATCATAGGGGTCAAATTGTGATGGGGCTGAAAATGCTTGGAAAAGAGGTTCCTATGACTGATTATGTCCCTTACAGGTTCACTTCCAAGTAAGAAATCAATATTTGGTGGTCTAAATAAAGGAAAAATCGGAATATATGACCGAGGCTACACTTCATGAGAATCCGCTAAATTGTCACGATGTCAGGGATTGTATCAGTATATGACTCCATGTTCCACATAATATTTCATCAGTGTGAGTGCTTCACCCCAGCCTGCAGCACATTCTAGAAGTGCCGCTCTCCCAGATGGCGTATCTTGATACCCGTACTCTCGTAGACGTACAACAGTTCCTTCTTCCACTGCTTCAAAATCAATCTCTATAGTAGTAGCATAAGTTGGTTTGTCAGAATACCATTGAAACACGAATCGTTCAGCTCTCTTAGCTTCCAATACTGGACCTTTCGCTTCTGTTGTGTACTTGTCAGGTCCCCAATCTTTCCATCGAAATGTTATGCTTCCACCTGGTCTAGCATCAACCTCTGATCCAACAGTAAACCAGGCATCTAAACCCTCAGATGTAGTTAGAGCGTCGTAAACTTCTTCTGGTTTTGCACGAACGAGGGTAGTCTGCTTAGCCTCAACATCAATCAATTTGGTCATATGAACCCTTCATGATTTCTATTAACTATAGTTAGACATTTTCAGTGAAAAACTTACTCCAATGACACATTATTAGACCATTTCTCCTACGACTAGTGCAGTTGTCCTAGTGATTTTTCTCCGAAAGAGATGATGTAGCCCCAGATGGTAGAAGCGTCAGAAGTCGAGTGCTTCTTTGGCTGGTTCTTCTGGTCTTTCTTCCTCGGATTCTTTCTTTGCGCCTTTTCTTGCGATTACAGGTTTCTGTACTTCGCTTGCTGCGAGTCCTCTCGCAAAGCGTTGGATGAACCCAACTGACCTTCTCTGTGCTGCTTCATTCAAGAAAACTACAGGTACAATGAAGGCCATCATCAATAAGGGAATTCCAATAGTCCAGAGACTACTGAAAATGAGCAACTCTAACGTAGGTTCTACACCGTTGATTATGAAGGGATTAATGAAGTGTGCACTTATCATCGCAATTGGAAACGCAAATAGTGAGTAGCCGCCGAGCATGCTACTATACCAACGCCCTACACCCTCGGTGTCAGGACATTGTCGCGCGTTCATTTGTCCCTCTTTGAGATGTGTGACTATTCCGGCGTCATTGAGAATCCAAGTTGGTATAAAGAACGCTAAGGCGATTGGCATGATTATGAGTGCAGCCATCAGTGTAGCGCTTAATGAAATCAAATATAGATCCTCAGGGGGAAGTAAGAGTTCCAAATCTACAAACAGTCCGTTAATGAGCCCAACTAACAAACCTGCCGAACTGACACTGAAAAGTGCAGGGGCTACACTCCTACGGAGCATTCTGTATCCACCAAAATCTTGACCAATATCCATAATGCTGAAATTGTAAGTGGTTGACTTTATCATTCTACTACCCAAGAGGAAAAGAGCGGCAAGTGGGATTGCAATGATGAAGTATTCTATCGCAATCACCGGAATTGCAATTCCAAGGATAATCGTAATGTCTGTGAAAAGAGACCCTACAATGAACGGGAAGAATTCGAAAGAGGGAATCAGTGTTGTCACTTGGTAGAATATATACAATGCAGCTGCAATTCCTCCAGCAGCGAAGAGGAAAGGAAATGCGAATCGTGCTTTACCCATTTTGGATCAGAACTCCTTGTCATCTATACCATATGATACAGCTTGGTGGTATTAAGACAATTGTATGACAAAGAGGTTTAAATCTCACCACGCAAAACATCCCGAACGATGGCGCTTCCAATAGGTTTGAACTCGAGTAGGAAAGTAGCTTTTGTGGCTATCTTTGCAGCATTGATTGCAGTTCTGGATATAATTCCTGCATTTGGTTTCACCTCAGGTGTTTGGGACAGTTGGTCATTTCTATTGAGTCCTATAGTTGGAATCTTACTAGGACCATACTTGGGAGCAATATCTGTAGGACTCGGCAGTCTTCTAGGACACACAATCTACTATCGTGATCCTACTGAGTTTCTATTCATGCTTGGGTTATCAATGGGAGCTGCTGTGGCAGGGTTTGTGTACCAACGTAAATGGAAACCAGTGTTTGGTATCTATACTGCTCTGTTTCTTGGGTACTTCATATATCCGGTCTCATGGGGACTCCCACTCTGGGGAATCTGGGACATTCTTGTCGGATATGGTGTTGTATTGATTTTCTCTGTTGTAACAACACGTGGTATCTGGTCACAAACAAATGAGCGCTATAATCTGCTCCTGCTCCTGTTCTGTACTGTGATCGCTCTGGAAACCGATATCCTGTTTCGAGTCTTTGTGCTTGTGCCAGGGCAAGTCCACTGGCTTCTTGGAATGACACCTGAAATTCTCTACGGCATTTGGTTAGTAGCCGGAATCATAACACCAATCAAAGTCTTGCTGGCTGCGGTAGTTGTAGTGACATTAGGTCGTCAACTACTGCGTGTTCTTGAACAACAGGGTGATTCAATTCCCATGGGTGATATAGATTCACTACCCAACTAGACTTCAGGAATAGTTGAATCTGAAGGGATCTCTTGACGTCGCATGGGAAACCATCCAGCCCAAGAGAGCAGGAGGAAGCAAATTAGTGTGATAATAGCCCAAGAACCGTAAGTGACCAACTCATAGAGAGGGTAGTTGGTTGGGAGCCCTATTATAGGGAAAACATAGAGGTCGATAAGAATCCAAGCTACGAATAAAGAAACTGCCGCAACTGTTCCAATGATTCGTCTGCGACTGTCATTATCCTGACTCATTATTCTCACTACCATTTTCACCAGATGTGAGCGTTTTCTATGTTGTCCTATGAACTACTTACTGTAGAATAGAACTTCCGGATAGTCTAGAGAAGGTCCATCTAACAGAGGTGAGGTAATGCTATTGATATGCTCGTTGAAGAATGCGAGAATATAGGAGTTCAGAATGTCTAGCATTCGATAGCCGTCAATCGATCCTAGAAGTCCGAAGCTACGAAGTATTGGTGTCCATATACT
>JAGXOC010000086.1 GCA_019894665.1 Candidatus Thorarchaeota archaeon | reverse complement strand
CTCCTGTAGAGTTGAATAGAAAAAGAGAGGTGGTAATCAGGGTTTGCGTCTACGCAGGGGAAAATCATGTATTCTTGATGACCCACTCGATGAATTTCCTAAAGAGTCGGTTGAACTCTTCTGGTTGTTCCACCATGGGAATGTGGTTAGCACCCCTTACCACAGCGATATCAGCCCTTGGAAACATCTTCTCAAAGTCTGCGGCCATCGAGGGTGTGATGATATCGTCATTCTCGCCAACAAGAACGAAGGTTGGAATGTCTATTTCTCCAATCCTGTCAGTGATGTTGAACTTGCTGGATGTAGAGAGATCTCGAGCCATTATTTGAGGATTGGCCAGTCTCATATCATCATCCAGTTTCTTCAGTTGATAGGTATCGGTGTAATGATTGAACATCCGACCCTTGAAGAAGAACACTCGGTCCTCAATTGTTTCCTTGACGAGACCAGCCCTAAGCTTAGAGAGATCAAGGTCAGATGAAGTGTCTACAAGCACCAGAGCCTTGGGTTTCAGTACATTCTCCTTCAGGGCGTAGGACAGTGCTACACCACCACCCATGGAATGCGCCACTAGGATGAAACCCTCCAATTTCAAGTGGTGAACAAGAGCTGCGACCTCCTCAGCATAGTTCATCTCAATAGTGGGTTCACCCTCAACGTCTTCAGACTTCCCGTGACCAGAAAGGTCCAGGGCAATTGTACGATAATCATGTGAGAAGTCTCTTAGCTGGAGTGCCCATATTAGGTGTGATGAGCCAGCGCCATGAACGAAAAGAAGAGGAATTCCACTGGTCTTGTCTTCCCTTTTGTCCACGTCAACATAATGGATCTTGGTCCCATTGTGCTCGAACATTGGCATGATATCCAGTCAATAGGAATTGGCAATATAGAGCTTTGTCGCTCGAAACGATGTCTCATCAGTAGGTATCTTTTTCTCTGAATCCGTAGTGAATAGACCTGTGACACCCATGACTGGAAATCTCTTCGGAACAACAGGTGTAAGAAAGGTCTATGGTGAGGAGTTTGACCTTGAGATGGCGCTAAACCTCGGCAAGTCTCTTGGGACATATTTGGGTAAAGGAATTGTCATGATTGCACGAGATGCGCGCACAACCGGTCTCATGGTGGCAGATGCATTGACTGCTGGGATCATGTCAACGGGTGTTAATGTCGTTCGTGCGGGAATCATCCCAACCCCAACCCTTGCGTTCGTCACAATGAAGCGAGGCTTCGATGCAGGGCTCATGGTCACAGCATCTCACAATCCACCTCAATATACAGGCGTGAAGTTCTGGTCTCGAAACAGTATGGGATTCCCTCCAGAGGAGGAGGCGAAACTAGAAGAAATTTACGACTCTAAGGACTTCAAGGTCGCCAGCTGGGATGCATTAGGTAAAGAAACACATATTGAGAATGCAGTTGATGAACATATCAAAATACTCCTTGAGAAATGCGATGCTGAAGCTATTCGGTCAAAGTCATTCAGGGTAATTGTTGACCCTGGAAATGGAGCAGCCTGTGTGCATACTCCATACCTGATGCAACAACTCAATTGCCAAGTCGTGACCATAAATGGTCAGTTGGATGGACACTTTCCAGGAAGGCGCTCTGAGCCTGATGAGGATTCTCTCGGAGACCTCATTCAGATGATCAAGAAAACTGGAGCGGACTTAGGAATAGCGCATGATGGGGATTCAGACAGGGTTGTCTTTGTCACCGAGCATGGAGAAGTAATCAGAGGAGACCGGACAATCGCTCTTCTTGCACAACAAGCGATGAGAGCATCCAAGAACAAGACAGTAGTCACAACTGTTGATAGTTCCCTAGTCCTAGACGAGACTGTTCAGAAAGCTGGTGGAAATACAATTCGAACACCGGTTGGAGATATTCAAGTCGCAATCAAGGTGGCGGAATTGAAGGGAGTCATTGGAGGAGAAGCCTGTGGAGTGTTCATCTTCCCTGATGCGCATCTCGCCCCTGAACCATTCCTCGCGACCTGCAAGGTCCTTGAACTGATGGCGGCAACAGGAAAGACGTTTGGAAATCTGATTGAAACCATTCCACAATACCCACTCCTCAAGGGCAAAATAGAGTGTCCCAATGACAAGAAGCAGATTGTGATGGATGCTCTCGCAGAAGCACTTCCAAGCAAGATGAGCGATGTGAAAGAAGTCTTGACAGTTGACGGCCTTGGAATTACATTGAAGCAGGGATGGGTACTTGTCAGACCTTCAGGGACTGAGCCAGTGATCAGAATTACTTGTGAGGGTCCTACAGAAGAAGTTGTGAAGAAGATACTCCAGTCTACTGAAGAGATAGTTAAGACTACAATAGCTTCATCCTAGCTCTACGCGTTCGTTCAAACAAGGTTTATAGCGAAACCACATCTTTTCATTTTTAATAACGGGGTCAATCTAATGTCGGATGAAAAGAAAGAGCTTGAGGAATCTATTCTAGAAGAATTCGAATGGGCTCTTCAGGATCCGAACGAGCAAAAGATCCGCCAGCTAGGCGAAGTGGTCAGCATTATCACAACCAAGCTGACCGAAGCAATAACCAACCTTCAGATTTCCGTTATGGATTTAGAGAGTCAGGTCAGTGGGATGGAAAGTAAGATGGCATCAATGGCTCGTGCTCCCGCAGGATCAGCAGGGGGCGCCTCAGAAGCTCCAGCAGCAGGTGGAGAACCAATCCCAACTATGGAAAAAGCTCCTACTCCAGCGGCAGGAGCTCCAGGTAGTCCCACGACTATGATGGGTGAACTAAAACAACTCTTGGCAGCCCGTAGAAGAAAGGCCGATGGTTAGAAATAATCTCTCGGATTAAATCAGTCTGTCCACACTATTCTTTTCGTAGAAGGGACCAGCATGTTCTGGAAGAGTGATTGAGAAGGCTTCAGCCCTCTTGCATTTTGCCTGCACTCCACGTAGTCGTGTTCTTGCGTCATACATCTTTTCGTAGAATGAGTCTGCTTTCTTAATCTGAGACTTATGCTTTTTGAGGGCGGCTAAAGCTGCGGGGTAAGACTCGGTTATGTCAACGTGAACATTGGGTCGAGAGATCATTGTATTGACCTCCATGTTGTAGATGCGTTCGACTCTATGTGCATCATCAAAGAGTGTGATGTGTGAAGCCCATTCCACGGCTTGGCTCACAATTATTGCGCATTGCTGGTGATTTCGGTTGTAGTCAGAAGAATGATGTGTGATGATAATCGTCGGACGGGATTTCAAAATAGCACCAACAACCTCGTTTGTGAGGTCTTCACCTACCGTAAAATCATCACGCTCGCTCAGGTAGAGGTTCCTCACTCCAAGGATTCCACAGGCGGCCTTCATCTCTTCATTTCGCTCTTCGTTTCCAGTCATACAGTGAACATCGACATTCACACCTAGGTCTCCATGTCGCCTGATAGTTCCTCCAGCACCTACTGACTCGTCATCAGGATGTGCCACCACGACGAGGATTGTTCCCTCATTCGACCCGCTCATGGAGTCACCTTCAAAACATGCACTAATCAAGGTTTGGCAATTCGGCAGTTGTCCAAACCATTTGCCTTAAAGGCATAATCATCTCAGAATGAAAGAAGGTGTTCTACTTGAGGATTGGAGTCAATCTTTATCCCACGGTGGGTGGTAGCGGCTATCTGGCAACACGACTAGGTCAAGAGTTAGCCCACAAAGGCCACATTATCCACTTCATCACATATCAAAGACCATTCTCTCTTATGTGGGAGCAGACCAAAGGAGTTCACGTAGACCTTGTAGACAGTTTCGATTATCCTCTCTTCAAGGCAACAGGTTCGCCATACACAATGGCTTTAACGTCCAAGATCATCAAGTGCACTAAGGATTCCAAACTTGATATTATACATGCTCACTATGCCATCCCTCATGCAATGGCGGCCTATATGGCAAGAGAGATTGTAGGTATACCGTATGTTGTGACCCTGCACGGTTCAGATGTTCATACTTTAGGGCAGGACCCAGCTTACAAGCCCGTAGTTAAACACACAGTAGAGAAAGCAGATGCGGTTACAGCGGTTTCTGAGTTTTTGAAGAAGAAGGCTCATGAGGAACTCGGGATAGAAAGAGAGATTCACGTGATTCCAAATTTCATAGACACCTCCAAGGTCGCACACCTCAATGGTGTACGACTGTATGTTGAGAGTGGTTGTGTGGGGCTCCGAAAAGAGGAGGAGGCGGTTGAGCTAAATCCAGAAGAGAAAATACTCCTTCATGCATCCAATTTCCGTCAAGTGAAACGTGTCGTTGAACTTGTAGAAATAATGAGAATCGTGGTCGATCACTTCCCAGAAGCCAGATTGATTGTTGCAGGTGATGGACCTACTCGCATTGAAGTTGAGAGAAAGATCGAAGCACTTGACTTGTGTAACAATGTCCATCTGCTTGGTGTGAAGAGCAACATGCAGGAGATCATGTGCTCGGCGGATATGTTCCTCTTGAACTCCACCTTGGAAGGGATGCCATTAGTACTGCTTGAAGCAATGTCATGTAGTCTTCCAGTAGTGACCACACCAGCGGGAGGTATTCCTGAACTGGTACGTCCAGGGAAAGACGGAGCGGTCACCAAAGGATTCGAGCAAGAGGAGTATGCGCAGGTAATCATCGAATTGCTTGAGAATGATGAAAAGCGGAAAAAACTAGGACAGGCTGGGAGAAAGAGAGTAGAAGACTCGTTCTCTGCAGAGCGTGTTGTGAAGATGTACGAGAAAGTATTCGAGGATGTAGTATCGAAGTAGGAGGATTGCGATTCACCTTGACACCCAGTGTTTACAAAATCTACGAGGACTTTATCTGGAATGGACAGAATGCAGATCTTGCAGAGAAGTTCTATGCCACACCACCGCTAACTCTTGATGCACTTGTTGATAGAGTCCCAAGTCTTCTGCAATCATACAAAGACATGCTCTGGCATATTCCTGAAAAAATGAACAGTCTCAAGAAGACACTCATTGAAACAAACAAGAAACTTGGTTCATTAACACCCAGAGTTAGAGAGAATATAGAAAACCTAGAAAATGGAGCTGTGGAATCCGCCCATCAGACAGTCGTATTGGGGGGTCCTGTATATATCTTAAACAAGGCAGCAACAGCCACACAAGTTGCGTCCATATCTACTGACAAAGGTGTCCCTCTTACACCCTTCTTTTTTGTAGCAGACTATGATATTGTACAACCAGAGCTGACTCACGTGCGAACACCACTAATGGGTCAGGATGGCAATTTGGTCAGCATCCCAGTCCCACAGGGCTTTGAAACTTCACCAGTAAGTGTTCTACCGCTTCCAGAGGGAGATTGGCTTAGTCAGGTGGAGGAGGACATCCGAAGCAGCTATCGTCCAATGCTCAAGAATTTGGAGCGGCAAGCGCAGATGTTGTTTGAAGAGCGGCTCGAACAATCACTTACTATAGTCAGACATGCATTCTGTAATTCTAAGACCCTTGGAGAGTGGTCTCAAAAGATCATGGGGCATCTGTTCAATGTCGTTGGCGACCTCGGCATTCCTCTACTAACGGCATCTGAGAAACAGATCCGTGAGCTTCTCGTAGAAGGCATGGAATTTCTACTTGCGCGGGAGAACAGAGAAAGATTCCTCAAGACCTTCGATGAGATGACTGATCTAATCAAAGCACAGGGCTATGACCCAGGAATCGGGCGCAGAGGTCCAGATTACGTGCCTTTCTATTACGAGTGTCCTAAACCGGGATGCAATTGCAGTCGAACTGAACTTCGTTATGAGGACCTAGGGGCTACGGCTGTATTAACTGGCAGGTGTCCATCCTGTTCAGAATCAATCGAGATTGAAACTCCTGCAGACAGTCCTTATCTCGGAGAGATTGCCAACCAAATGTCCCCGCGTGTAGATTCTAGACAGGTCTTGATTGACACCCTAATTCCGGTTGTAGCTCATATTGGCGGTCCTGGCGAAACAGCATATTATGCACAAGTGATTCCATCCGCAAAAGCAATGGAGATACCATTCCCTCTATTCATCAAATACCCCAGATTTTACTTCAACACACCATGGAATGAGCAACTAGCCAAGAGTCTGGATGGTGAAGAATTTGAGGTTCTTCATCGCAAGGATATGTTCAGCTTAATGGGTAAAATTGCGAAGTTTAGAAGGAAGAATCAATTTGATGAGATGAACGAACAGCTTGTTGAGTTGAACAAGATAATTCTGGAGACTCAATCATCCCTGAATGAACGCCTTGGAGAAACCACCCGTAAAATTGCGGAGTCTTCAGGAGACGCTCATGATAAGCTCCAACTCCAGAAACTGGACTTGGAACGATACTTGTCGTGGGTCTTTGGACAATATACTGAGAACAAACTTGGTCAAGAATCTTCATGGGCATGGATTGAGTGGGCGATAAACTCAGGATTCTCAGACCTGTTTGGAGCTTATGAGCGAGCATACGTAGGTCCGATGAAGAACGGTGCAACACTGTTCGCGAACTTCTCAGTCTGAAGAAGGATGGAGCTATCCGAGTTCCTTAGTCAGAAGAGTACCTAGCCGCTCAATTCCATCTAAGATGATATCAGGGGGCGCATAAGAGAATCCAAGTCTCATGGTGTTATGTTCTGGAAGACTCTCTCGAACATCTTTATTGTCCTTGGTCAGTCGGTGTCCAGATATTGGGTAGAACGGAGCTCCTGGAACATAGAGTAGCTCATTAGGAATTGCCACGCGTTCCATGAACTCAGTGGCATCAAAGTCCTTGTTTTCACTCTGCCACCAGATGAAGAACCCTCCTGTGGGGTCGGTCCTTATGCCTGCAGGGAACGATTCATCAATTGTCTTAGCCATAGCCTTGCAGCGTTCTTCATATTTCGGTATTCCAACGCGCATTGCTTCACCGATGTAATTCCTGTAGTACTCATCGAGAATACGTTGAACCAATGTAGCTGTACAGAGATCGAGGTAGCCTTTGTCCTTGAGGACTTGTTCTTTCACGTTAGGTGGTAGAACTGAGTAACCAACCCTAAGTACTGCTGCCTCCTTGCTGCTAGTGCCGAGGTATGCAACACGTTCGTTCTCTTTATCCAGTGTCTTGATGGCTTTTATTTTCTTCTTGAACTGAATCTCTGCATAGGCTGAATCTTCAACAAGAAGGATGTCATCAGCCTCCGCAATGTCGAAGAGAGCCTGACGCCTCTTCATAGGAAGCGTTGTACCTTTTGGATTATCTGAGTCAGGAACTACATAAATGATATCTGGAACTTTGCCAAACTTCTTCTTCGATACCTCAACCGCATGTTCAACATCCTCAGGGATGATTCCATCAAGGTCTGTAGGAATTGTAATCACACGCCCACCAAGTTTCACTGCGGGGACTAGAAAACCTAGATATGCAGGTGAAGGTGTGATTATCACATCACCAGGGTCAATCAAGGTATCAAGCAAAGCATAGAGCGCCTGCTGGGACCCATTTGTGATGGAGACACATTCCCAATCATTTTCACAATCGATGGGGAGTCCTCGTACATCATGAAGCCGCTTAGCCAGCGTCTTCAAGAACCAAGGTTGGCCACCAGTTGGACCATAGTTTAGATCGTCAATAGCTAGCTGTGGATTCTCCTTGTACCTGACACTGAGGTCTGCCATGATATCTGCGAAGATATCGGTAGGTATGATACCGGGTTTTCCGCCAGCAAAATAGTACTTGACATTATACTTCAGAAGATCCCTAATCTGTGATTCTTCGATAAAATTAGTCCAGGTAGCAAAGCCGTAGCCATTACCTATAGTGTTTGCCATAATGCACCCACTCCAGAGGATTTGTAGCTAATCCCCAGGTTATGAAGCATGCACACTTCTGTACATGTACAACGGGGATTGTCCTTTATCCTTTTGCACCCCGACAATGGTTTTGCTGTTCTCTTCCGAACTGCGATGTACACAAGTGGACGTCTATAATGTGCATTCGCACAAACAGAGATTCGAGAATAGGTCAGCGCATCTCTGCAGCAATTGATGCGGCTGCGGCCGCTGGGTCAGCTGCATCCACAATTGAACGGGCAACAATGACAAAGTCAGCACCTGCGTCAATGGCTGTGCGGGCACTCCCTCCCTGAGCTCCAACTCCAGGGCTTATGATGGGAATCTCAGTCCCCAGCACTTCACGTATCTCTGTAATCTTCTCCGGATGAGTAGCTCCAACAATGACCCCGTCCGTGTCCCACTTCCTTGCTGTTCGAGCAAAATGATGGTAGAAGGGTTCACTTTTCTGCTTTCCATCAGGAGACACATACAGTCCATAACCTTCCTTCGCTCCAGGATGGGACATGTAGCATAGTGTGATTATCCCATGTTTTCGTTTAATGGCCAGGTCAAAGACGCTATCTAAACCACCCTCCATTCCAACTAGAGGATTTACGATGAGTGCATCGAAGCCTGCATCAAAGTAGTACTTCGCAATGTGCTTGTTTGTGTTTCCAATATCATTCAGTTTGATGTCTGCGATTACTGTAATTCCCGCATCATGGATTGCGTCTATGATCCTAGGAATGCCATCAAAAAGTCCGACAGGGAGAACCAGTTGTCGATTAATCTTGAAGGCAACAGCATGTTCAGCTGTGAGGGAGATGATTCGTAGAGCTTCCGCCTCCAATCTGTCCTTCTCAGCTTTTACAGCAGGTCCATCCTTTCCTGCCATGTCAGCAGTTAAATCAAGACCAATTATCAACTTGCTCTTTCTCACAAAACTCGATGCAGTAAGTTTCCTCTTATACACGCGACCCACACCTATTCCACAGGAATTCCCACATGCTCCAATGGAACGTGTACACACTCTATACTCTTCCAAATAAATCTCGTGTACACTTATATCGTATCAAGAACAGGGATTGTTGGAGAAGCCGCCTTGAGTCCCGATGTGTTACCCTCACGATTAGCAGTTGTCATACTAGCAGTAATTGGACCTATCTACTTCTTCCTACTGATGTTCTTCATCCCGCAGATGACACCTTTTGGAGACCCCTTTCTGGATTTGCTCTTCCACCATCTTGCGGCACCAACTGTTTTCACTGCACCTTGGCTCGGACTCATCTACTATCAACGATATAGGTTGGCAAACACAGTTCACATCATGGATGACACAATCTCTAGTGTCCCGCTTCGTTGGCGGGTTTTCTATGGGATAAATGCAGCATTCGTTCTGATGCTTTTCGTGCTACCAATGACAACTCCACCTTTGGCAATAATCCTCGGACTCTTTGTTGCAGGGACTGTATTCTATAGGATTGGTGTGGGTAAGTTCGGAGGTGGAAAACCTGGTGCTGCACTTGCAGTCCTCGGAGCTCTCGCTCTATGTTTACTCCCAACATTTGTCATGCTTGAGTTCCTTCCAAGCTACATAGAAGTGTGGCAAATAATCCTGGCAACTTGGGAAACCTTCTGGTGGAAGGTCGTGTATGGATTTGCTCAGTGTTTGGTCAACTCACTCAGTTTTGGAGCACCAATCTACTTCATCTACTTCGGAGCTTCGGAGTATGACAAAGGTCTCTATGGTGAGGTTTATACAAAAACTCCCACAAAGTGGATACGAATTGGAGAGTTTATTCTCTTCCTGGTTTTCTTAGTTCTGTATCTCCCACCAATCCCAACACCACTCGGTACAATCCCGTTCCTGGATCAATCTATCATATTCACCAGTTTCATCAATTGGGTGTCGTTGTCCATCGTCGCAATCATGTACATAGTGAAATTTGCGCTCAAGGTCAGCAATGACACAACAATAGGTGGAGCCTCAAATCTCATCGTGATAGGTCTCTTCCTAGTAGTCGAACTGTTCTACAAGACGAACTTGTTGCTCATAACAGCCATTATCTGGCTCGCCTTCTTGA
>JAGXOC010000085.1 GCA_019894665.1 Candidatus Thorarchaeota archaeon | reverse complement strand
TCGTAGTTTCCTCCCTGCACCATGACAGTACGCTCAGCAATACCCATTTCATGCTTGGAAATCTCCCAAGCCGGCTTTATGATGTCATCCCAACTTTCTCCGCCGTATGCAACGACTGTCTTGTAATGGGGATGGGGAACCATCTTGATTGCGCATTTCGTGATGATACCCATTGAACCCTGAGACCCTAGGAATAGGCCATCGGGGTTTGGACCAACGCCCCAGCGATAGAACGGCTTTGCACCAGGCAGTGCCCAAGAACCAGTGTGGAAAATCTCACCAGTTGGCAGGACTACCTCCAAACCCATTATCATATCGGCCTGAGGACCATAAACACCCGTGACGAGGGAAAATCCTCGCTCGATAGCATCTCCTAAGACTGTTGCTGCAGGGGGAGCGCCGTCAGGGATTGGTGGTGCCCAGTCGGGATACTTAGTTTTGAAAATTCTCCAGGCATCGCCAGATTTCACACCAGGCTCAACGACCATGACTCTGTTCTCAATGTCTACGGTCATCTTGTCCATTCGAGTCATGTCCATGTAAATTCCGCCAGGTTGGATGGCCGGAAGTGCGAAACCACCGCTCAAGCCACCAGATGCGGGTGTTACTGGGCTTAGGTTATCGTTCGCCACAATGAGAATCTTGGAGACCTCCTCAGCATTTGCCGGTCTCACAATCACCTCGGGCAATTCAGCCTCGAGACCCATGATGCCCTTTGCCATATAGCTATGACGAAGTGGTTCGCTCGTGGTGACGAACTCCTCACCACAAATCGCAGTGAGTTTCTTGACCACCTCATCATTGATCTTGTTGTACTCTACCAAATGACTAATCCTCCATTATCAGCCCGGGGGCTGATTCGATAATCGTCGAAAGCAAGACCTCGCTTGAGAGTCCCATCATAAATAAGATTCGGCCAACAATAGATATGGAGTTTGTCTAATCTTTGTTAGAAATGGCAATTCTTTTCGAACTCTTTCGAACTATGATAAAGGGTCATTGTGGTTTTAGAGGCCTATGAACCCTGATTCCTAGTATTCATTGCAAGTGTGTTTCATGGTCATTATATAATAAATAGTGGATAGGTTTGTTCAGGTGTTATGATTGAACGCACGCATAGTAGAAACCCCACACGGTGAACGGATTGTGCTCAGCACAGTGCCCCCTCTGATTGAGGATACAATACTACTCTCTTTCGGCCATTCAATAATCGATTTTGAAGCCACGCTCTACGAGAAGTTTCTTCACATTACAAAAGGACTTGTTATCACGTGTGAAGAGTTCAAGGATCATCTCAAGAATATGGAAGAGAGAGGTCTTGTCATGTTAGTGGACTTTCTTGGAAAACGTGGTTGGTCGAGAAATCCAGAGATGGTAGAAGGTTTCGAGCAATAATCTTCAAGGAAATCATTAGTGACGAACACTAATATGAGGCAACCCCGGCACATGTTTCAGGTGTTCAGGGATGCCCAGGAAGAATAAGAAGGGAGAATACGAACATTTCTGCGTGCTGATAGTCGCTCAGGGTCAATGGAGCGATAGTGATAGACAATCGGTTGAAGAACCTATCAGGAAAGTGATCACAACACATACTCCAGATCCATACCCGTTCTTCCTGAAGCTCACCAGAAGGACCGAGGATCCACAAAGCTGCAAGATGTGTACACCAGCCTACGAACTTCTCTTGGAATTAAAGGGACAAGCTGATGGCATCATCTATTTTGGACACCATTACATCATTCCAATGGATGACCTTGAGGACATGGCTAGATTTGTCAAGATGGTGTTGGATAACGAGAAAGTGAAGAAGATGCACATGTTGTATCTCGATGGATTTGGAGAAATCAAGAGGACCGAATTATCTCAATGGGACCTTGAGACCTTAAAGTCGCACATCGAGACAAAGACGTGTAACATGTCAGACTTCTTGAAACAAATCGAAAACGGAAAGTTCGACAATCGTGTTCTCTATGAGATAGTCAAGTGGTAGAGGGGGTCAGTCGAGTTGAAAGCGAACAAGCTATACGAGAGTTTGAACAAGGAGTTTGAACTTCACAAGCTCAGTGACGATGAATGGAGTTTCTTAGACCTAGGAGACTACGTTACTGAGAGTTTCATGAAGACACGGATGGGTCTCGTGTTAGACAATTCGAAAGAGGTACAGAAGATCTATACCGCTGTGTTTCCCAGTGAACATGTGCTTGACCGAATTCTATCTTCGGGAGAGAGAGATATTCTCCTGTTCACTCATCATCCGATGATCTGGGACCCAAGAAAGGGCGGCTTTCCCTTCAGGAACATTCCTGCTAAGTATCTTGAAGAGCTTAAGGAGAGGGAGATTTCTCATTACTCGATCCATGTTCCTCTGGACAGAAATGGTCCATACAGTACAACAGCGTCCCTAGCCAGAGCTCTAGAGATTGAAACGGAGAGGGAGTTCTTTGAGTACCATGGGGTCTTTGTTGGTATCATTGGGAGGACTAAGTGCAAAACGGTTTTCGAGATGTCCACACAGGTCAAGAATCTTGTTGGTCATCTCCTGAAGATATGGAGTTATGGCTCGTCTCAGATGTCTAATCAGAAAGTTGCCCTCGTGGCAGGAGGAGGAAACTATCCTAAGATTGTTGAGGAACTCGCTGAAACAGATGTTAGGACATACATCACTGGAGTCACTATGAAAGTCCCGGATTATGAACCCTCTCTAAGGTTTCACGAGATCTGTCAAGAGAATCGTATCAATGTAATAGCAGCCACTCACTACTCTACGGAGAAATTCGCATGTATTGCTATGCAGAAGTACTTCGATAATCTGGGAGTGCCAAGTGAATTTTTAGAGGACAGTCCATCATTCCATGATTATGATTGATACACGTGGCTACAATTCATATATTGAGCATTCGTCCACAAATAGACTTTGTAACTCGTCAATAGATTCGCAGTTTTCCTTATTGCATATGAGGTGATTAGAAAGATGTAGGATCATCTCATCCTAGAATCATCGTCCACACAAAGCTCAGGTCACCCTCTTGAAGAATAGAGGAATGCATCCACGCTCAATGATGAGAATGACTTGGATGTTATGACCTTGCAAACCTGACTTGCCTCATTATGAGGGAGGGGGGTTTCGTATTAAGGTTCGCCTGATGTTAAGAGGTTACGACTAAAGGAGTCGAATCAGATCATTCTTGACAAGGACTTTGTACCCGTCAGACTCGACCTTAACCTTAGACTCTAAACGGAACATTTCGCAGAAACGAAGTGCATGTTCCACATCCTTGTTATTCTTTGTTGAATTCAGAAGAACCGACCACTCATTCTTGTGGTGTCCAATCGCACGATCGACAGCTTGGATCTTTATCTTACAAAGACCATCAGGGCAGTCAGGGTTCATGTCTAGGTCACACTCCGCAATGTGCTCGAAGACTGTCAAGGCTTCACGTCCGCGCCGGATATCGGGCATATTATGGTTTCGGTTTGAAACCATGTGCATAAGCTCAATTATCAATTGGAACTTGATGTGAAGTCAAGATGTTTTAGAAAATCTTTGGTTCGTCCCACTCGCCCCAGAGTTCACGCCAGACCTCGAAGATTTCACCGATTGTTGCATACTCTCTAACAGCAGTCACAATGTGAGGCATGACATTCTCGTCCCCTTCTGATGCATTTCGGAGTCCATCGAGAGCGTCCTCGACCTTCTTGTTGTCGCGGTCCTTTCGAATCTTCTGAGTTCGCTCAATCTGGCGACGTTCTACTTGCTCACCAATCTTCAGGACCGGAATTGTGATCTTTTCACCTTCGAGAATATAGTCATTGACGCCAACTATCTTACGCTCTCCACTATCGATCTCTCTCTGATACCGGTAAGAGGCTTCAGCAATCTCTCTTTGGAAAAATCCCTTTTCAATTGCCTCTACAACTCCACCGAGTGCTTCCACCTTTTCGAAGTACTTGTAAGCCTCCTCCTCCATCTCGTTGGTGAGGGCTTCAACATAATATGAACCTGCGAGTGGATCAATGGTATTAGCAGCACCACTCTCATGAGCAAGAACCTGTTGCGTTCTCAGTGCAACTCTGACGGCATCTTCGGTCGGAAGGCATAGGGCCTCATCCATTGAATTCGTGTGTAAAGACTGAGTACCTCCTAGGACAGCAGCAAGTGCTTGGTATGCAGTCCGCACTGTATTGACCATTGGTTGCTGTGCCGTCAGTGAGGCGCCTGCTGTCTGTGTGTGGAATCGCATCCATAGAGACCTCTCTTTCTTGGCTCCAAAAGTCTCTTTCATCTCTCGGGCCCAGATTCTGCGAGCTGCTCTGTACTTGGCTACTTCCTCAAAAATATCATTATGAGCATTGAAGAAGAATGAGAGCCGTGGAGCAAATGAATCAACGTCCAGTCCTTGCTTCATACCTACCTTCACATACTCCATTCCATTAAGCAGCGTGAACGCTAGCTCTTGAACTGCTGTGGATCCAGCCTCCCTGATGTGATAACCTGAGATGGATATTGTGTTCCACCGAGGAATGTTCATTGTAGCATATTCCATGATGTCACCGATTATTCTCAAAGAAGGAGCTGGTGCGAGAATCCATGACTTTTGAGCCATGTACTCTTTCAGGATATCATTCTGAATCGTTCCACCAATCTGTTGAGCGGAAACACCCTGTTTCTCAGCGGCAACCATGTACATCGCAAGTAAGATTGAAGCAGGAGCGTTGATGGTCATTGATGTAGTGACTTGATCAAGTGGAATCCCAGCAAAGAGAATCTCCATGTCCTTGAGTGTGTCTACTGCTACACCTAGTTTTCCTACTTCTCCATGAGCAATTGGATGGTCAGAATCCCGCGCGAAAAGCGTCGGTAGATGGAAAGCAACACTGAGACCTGTCGTTCCGTTAGCCAAGAGGAACTTGAATCTCTCATTTGTTTCCTCAGCGGTACCCATCCCAGCAAACTGCCTCATAGTCCATAGTCTGCCGCGGTGCATCGTAGGTTGAACGCCACGCGTGTAAGGATACTCACTTGGGAATCCCAAGTTCTTCATATAATCGAAGTCCGGGATATCAAGGGGAGTGTAGAGCACCTTCACAGGCTTGCTGGAAGTCGTGACGAACTCCTTCCTTCTGTCTGGATGTTTTGCCTGGTGGGAAGCAAGTGTGTTCTTCTCCCAATTTTTGTTGGCCGCAGCAATCTTCCTGGATGTGTCATCAACCATCAAGGACTCCTCCGAATCGTGAAACAAGTGTCTGAAAAAGAGAGCGAATATTAACTGTTCGATTGGTGAGATGTATTAGTACTCAAACCCTTTACGAGCTTGCACTCCATTGCCTTCGTAATAATGTTTGACCTCTTTCATTTCAGTCACGAGGTTTGCAGCATCAAGGACCTCTTGCTGGGCGTAACGCCCTGTCATTATCAGTTCCATAGCTTCGGGTTTGGTGTGGATAAGTTCGAGTTGTTCATTTAGGGAGATGAGATTCCATTCAACAGCAACGTTGATCTCATCTAAAATCAGGACATCGCATTTCTTGTCCCGAATTGCTTCTTGTGCAAGACGTAATCCGTTCTGGGCCATTTCAATATCAATAGGGTCAGGATTCTCTTTATCAACAAAGGTCTCTCGGCCAACTGGGATGATGGTGAAATTTGGTATTTGTTCAGTACTCCTAAATTCACCGTAATTGATCTCCGCTCCACCATTTCGCATCGCAATCTTGGCTTTCATGAAAGAAATCATGAGGACCTCCAAACCGTGCCCAGCAGCACGAAGTCCAGCCCCTAATGCACAGGTGGTCTTTCCCTTTCCTTCACCAGTGTAGACCTGTACAAGACCAGAAGTCATCGTTACTCACCTGAGTTTCGGAAACGCTTGGCAATCTCTGCCACTCTCATTCCGAGGAGTGTGCTACCCTTCACTGCTAAGTCATCATCTTTTGCAGATCTCCACGACCCTTCATCAGTCTGAAGACTACCTGAACCAAAGGTGCCATGTTTTACAGGACTTCCTACACTACCTACAACGATCATGCCTTGACCCAAGGCATAACGGTTCAAGACATCCACCACATGTTCCTGACCACCGTACCGGAGACCAGCATAGGTGATAGCACCAAAGACTTTGTCCTTCAATTGATGGTCATTCATTTTCATAGCTCGAGATCTATCGATGAAATCCTTGAGAACTCCGGGAACTGATGTGAAATAGGATGGTGCAGCAATGATAATGCCATCTGCATCG
Organism: Candidatus Thorarchaeota archaeon; assembly: GCA_019894665.1. GTDB lineage: Archaea > Asgardarchaeota > Thorarchaeia > Thorarchaeales > Thorarchaeaceae > SMTZ1-45. The sequence goes on along the minus strand of JAGXOC010000085.1, from coordinate 3,651 downwards.
ATGAGTTTCTTCTCTATCTCGGGCATATCGTCGTCAGCGCTTTGAGGACAGGGTTTTTTCCTGACACATGAGTCACACCCTGTACAGTGATGGATATTGAAATCACGGATGTTGAGCATAAGCGTCTGGCTATCAGATACAGCTTCAAGCGCGTGTTCAAGCAAGAATCGTGTGTTTGAGCGCTCGCTCTTGGGAGAACCGCAGATACCAACAATTAACATTGAGAAACCTCGACTTTGTATTGAGAACGAACCTACATGTGCAATACTTGTGTCTTTCGTCAATTCAGGAGGAATGTGGGTGTGGTCACTCTTACTTGATAAAACTGCTACGTCATCTTCTCGTGTAAAGAGTTTGCGATCTCGCTGACGGAACTCACTGCGTGAAGATTACTTTCAGTGGATTGGGAAGCAACTACTACCGTTAGAGAGTGGACCTTCAACATCTGTAGGACATGGTCTCCAGAGTTTACTGCGGATGGTGCAATATCCATCACGGGGGTAATGACCCCTTGAGAGATCTCAACCTGTATCCTGAACAAATAGACTTCAGGGACATTCCCCTTGAGCAAATTGCCCTCTGCATCAAAGACACCAGCAAAAGCAATCTCAGGTTTTTTGAGGGCTTTGTTAACGAGCCGTTCAATGAGTTTGAGAATCTTTGTAGATGGAAGATCAAGGGAAACCGAAAGATAGTTGTCAATTAGAGCGTTGATATCAGCAATATCACTCATACTACCACTCCATGATTCGATGAGGTCTTCATACTCGTGAGCAATTGCACGACCCAATGATTGCATGAGATTCTTCAGCTGCGTCAGTGACTGCTCTCGTGATGCCATTGAAACCAGCGCAAAAGAGGGAAAGAATGAGTAAGACCAGACACAATCCTCCAGCTCAAGTGTGTAAACTCTTTCAGAAGATGTACTTGAACTGGACTGCATCATCACCACGGAGTTTCGGACGTAAGATGGTAACGAGGCTAGGTCAATCCACGCACCTTCTTCAAATGAGCGTCCATATAGAGGATCTCCGCCTTTTTTGACCATGTATACACAACGAATCATCGTGGTTCCGTCTCGATGGCTCACTGCATGTTTCCCAAGTCATAAGGATTGTTGGTCCTAATGAAACCACGAAAATTCCGCCGGGGACATTACATTCTTATCTTCTTTCGCGCAGGTCCACGAGAGGACTACATTGATGTCAGAAGAACCGACAAAGAAGAAGAGAAAGAGGAGAGCATTTCAGAAACGGACTCGCTATGACATCTATGCGGAGTTGCTTCGAGTGATCTACATTTGGGGATTTTGTCCTTTGACACGAGCGGCTCGTTCCACTAACATGCCAGTGGATAGAGCGAAGGAGTCAATCACGGAACTTGTAGAGAGAGGACTGCTCGAAGATGAGGATGATGATGGAATGATTGTCTTCAAAGTGACTGTTCGAGGTCATCAATACTTGGAGCTATACAAACGTCTAGCTGGTCTCGTGGGAATACCCATTCCGGAACCGATTATTGGGATGTGAGTACTCTGCAAGGAGGTACTGAAGATAGTCACAACATGTGACCCTTATTTGTGGCCCCGCTTTATATACTAAAAATGAGGGATTATAATTAGAAATACACAAGGTGAAGGCCAAGATGGCTGAAAAATTAATATTCAAAAATGAAGATGTGGTCGAACTCGGAAAGGTTGACGGTGATGTCGAGATCCGAAATTGCAGGACTCTCACACCATCAGAGGGCGACTCAATCGTAATTACTGGAACACTGAGAATTGTCGATGAGCTTGATATCGAGGGCTCACTGCAATGTGGTGGCTTAGAGTCCAAGAGCAGAGATCAGATAACAGTAAGTGGAAATCTCACTGTCGAGAAAGCAGCCAGCGTCCCGAGAGGTAGTCTTGTTGTACGTGGTGATGCAAAAGCTCGTGATGTCGAAGTTGGTGGATCGTTTAAGGTTGAAGGAAATCTTGAGTGTGTTGCTGCAAAAGCTGGGGGATCAATCAAAGTCATGGGGGACGCTAAAGCGCAGAGACTCACTGGAGGCGGCTCAGTCAAAATCGATGGTAATGTCGATGTTGAGCGAGTTTCTGGAGGTGGCTCCGTCGGTATCTATGGAAAAATCAAAGCTGAAGAATTTGACGCAGGCGGCTCTGGCAAAACTGTACGCGGTTTCATCAAGAAGGTTTCAGTTGGAGGAAGCTTCAAGGCTGAAGAAGCAATTGAGATTGAAGAGCTTGACGTTGGTGGAACAGCCAAGGTTGGTCCGGGGTCCAATGTTGGCAATGTTGACATTGGTGGTACCTTCAAAGCTGAGGGTGATTTCACATTTGGTGAGATCAATGTTGGTGGAACTGTGAAAATAAACGGTGACGCATCAGGCCGTGTAATTGACGTTGGCGGAACCGTAAAGACCGAAGGAAATCTAGAGGTCACTGAAGGGCTCAACGTGGGTGGGACAGTTGCAATTGGTGGAAACCTAAAGTGTGATGGTAAAATTAAGGTAGGCGGCACGATTAGAGCTGAAGGTCGTATTGACACCTTCCGAATAATCGTGGGTGGTGAAATTCAAGCTGAGTACATCAAGGCCACCGATGGTTTCCGAATTGGCAAGAGGTCCGAGGTCAGAGGCTTTGTTGAGTCAAATGAGATTCTCATTCGTGAACGTGCAAGAACAGATTCACTATATGGCAATGATATCAGAATCGAGGAACGTGCACGCGTTGGAAGTCTTTATGGAAAGACAATCTATATTGAGAGAGAAGCCTATGTAGAGGGCGAAGTACTTTACACAGACAGCCTAGAGTCAGAAGAGGGTGTTACGTTCAGCCAAGAGCCAAAAAAGGTAGATAAGCTACCACCTCCTGAACAAGTCAGCTAGTCATTGGGTTTGATCTTCACCTGTCAAGATATTGGAGAGAGGGGCTCTGTTTACAGCCTCTCTCTATTCCTTCATTTTAAGAACGAAAATCCTACGGCCTGAGTCTGGTGTGTAGGGGTTCTTTTCAAAATCTCCAAATTCGTTTTCGATAATCATGCTGGACATCTGGATGAGAAGGTCAACCTCTTGTTGAAAGAGGAGTGCGGCTCCAGAAACGACATCAATCTCATTTATCACTTGACCATCAACATCCCGCACAGTGTATCGTAGTTCTATACGCATGAGGTGGTTTGGTAAATCTGATTGTATCACCCCAGACCTAGTTACTGTGCCACCATCTGGTAGTTTTGCAGGTATATCCTCAAACGTGGCATGTTCATACTGGAGTTCACCAGGGTAGAGATCAAGAATAAAGAGTCCATCATCTGTGAGATGATCTTTCACACATTGAATGGTAGAAAGTTGATCTTCAGTGGTGAGAAGATGAACAAATGAGTTAGGAACTATGATCAGAGGGAACTTCTGGTCAAGTGAAAACTCCTTCATTGATCCTTCAACTAGTGTGATTCTGCGTGACACATCCTTGGGTGAGATCTCGAGTTTCTTTCTGGCTTCAGCCATCATAGATGTTGACTGCTCTAGAGCCACTACCTCAAATCCCTTGTGAGCAAGCTCAAAGGTAACTCTACCAGTTCCAGCCGCGAGATCTAATATTGGAGACCCCGCTTTTTGCGCATAATCCAGATAGAAAGGAATATCGGAAAC
>JAGXOC010000084.1 GCA_019894665.1 Candidatus Thorarchaeota archaeon | reverse complement strand
GATTGAGTATGAGGCACAAACAGTCTCGAATTGATTGTCTTGGAATGTCATCTTTTCAGCATTCATCACTATGAATTTCGCTGGAGCATCTTTGAATTGATCTCTCGCTTTTTTCAGTTCATCCTCTGAGATATCAATCCCTGTGAATGAATTGTAGTTGTTTAGGGTCTTCATTAGCGTATTAATGAAGCCACCATCCTCAGTGCCGACATCAAGGACATCCCCACCAGAGAGGGTTCCGAGTTTCTTTCTGACTTCGATTGCACCAGATTCTCGAAGTCCATCAGGTAAGTCTGAAATCATCTCAAGATTCTCCATACGAGCTTCTTGCTATGGAGCAGTGTGTTGTAGAATTGATTGAAGTATCTGTGGCACGACCTCAGTTGGAAAGCTGTGTCCCATCCCTTCGATGATGAGCAACTTCGCTTCTGGGATGCTCTTGGCCGTGTCTTTTCCTCCCTCCACTGGAACCAGCGGGTCTACATCCCCATGAATAACAAGAGTTGGAATCTTCACATTCCCTAACGCCTCATGTCGACTCTCAGACGTAAGAATAGCTCCCAACTGCCTCCCAAATCCTGGAGGATGATAGCATCTGTCATACGAACGTTCCGAATAGTTGCGGACATACTCTTCATTCAATGGATACTTAGGTCCATGTAGGACCTTTGCAGATTTCAGAGAATTATTGATGTAGTCAGTTCGACTGGATGCAGGGGGTGCAAGTAGAACTGACATCGCCTCAGGCGTTGGTTGTGGTAGATTAGGATTCCCCGTTGAAGACATAATTGATGTCAAAGTCCGTACTCGGTCGGGATAATGAATAGCCATGGACTGAGCGATCATGCCGCCCATTGAAACACCTACAACATCAGCCGCTTCAATTCCAAGCGAATCTAGTAGACCTACTGCATCACCTGCCATATCTTTCAATGTGTAGGGCACATCGACTATCTCTCCCTGTACAAGCGCCATAACATTAGGAACGCCGGCTTCCTCAAATTTCGTTGACAATCCCACGTCACGATTATCAAAGCGAATCACCCAACGACCTTGGGCTGCGATTGCTTGACAAAATGCTTCATCCCACCGAATCATCTGTCCACCCAATCCCATGATGAGCAGCATAGGCGGGGAAGAAGGGTCTCCGAACGTGTCATAGGCAAGCTCTATGTCTCCTGCCTTAGCAGTTTTTTCTCCACTATATGGTATCTCTGTCATTATTCATCTCCTCGACTAACATTAGAAATACTTGTCTCCTCTTATCCTATTTATCTTTCTAATAACAAGAGTCCCAAGAATCTCAAAACAAATTTTGGAGGGGTGGAGTGGAATCAGCTGTCTATGAGTTTCTCACTTGGCCTAACCAAAGTAGTTCTCCTCAATTACTTGACTCATTCTTACCAAGGTTTCAGTAGCCATGCTCAAACCGTGCTTCCAATCCCAAGGACCAAAGCCACATTCAGGCCCTGCAAAGGGTACTCTCTCAATTCCATAGCGATTGATATTTTCTTGAAGATGACGCTCCATCTCGCTTTTAGTTTGTAAATATTTCTTATAGTTTCCAGAGAGTATGTCCTGCCATGCCTCTTTGGCGTCATCATTTTGGTCAATTGTGGGTCCTTCAGTTCTCACAATTGCAGCGCGGATGAATTTGTCATAATCGTCCAGCCACTGACGCTTTACATATACTCCAACATGGGCTTCTAACAGATTCCAATCTGCGTTGAAACAGTTCTCAGATGGAGATGCATGTAGATGTATTCCTCTATAACATTCTGAAGGCACATTCTTGTAGATCTCATTCCAACATGAAATTAGATGTTCTGAATTTGGATCGGAAGACGTGTCAGTGAAAAAGTCCCCAAAGCCCTCAAGACCAAATGCAGGTTCATCCATGGTTATTACTTCTGGAACAAGATAGTTTGAGGTGACTATAGAATTACTTACAAAAGCTTTCACGACCTCAGTGAAGTATTCCACAAGCTTCTCATCATATTTTCTCGAGAATCCGGCTAGTCGTTGTAGATTCAACGATAATTCAAGTGGCCCAGTGATGCATGCCTTGTATGAAATTCTCTTTACTCCCAGCCTTTTACTTAGAGATTTTGCACCTGTCTGAAGAGCAAGAATTTCAGCAAACCCGATATCATCAACTGAGAGGGGCTCATTTCCCGAAGCTATGGCAACCGCCACTGCTTGTGCATCTTCCTTTGTGATATCGCCGAAACTGGAGTAGATACTTGTTTGTTGGTGGGTTAATCCTGTAACATGACGAACAACTGGTAGTAGAAATTGGTCTATCATGCCTCTGCATTGGGCATAAGATGTAACGGCACCATCAGGACTCAGTGCTGCGGCCTTACTCTCGAATGTTGAGTTATGCTTGGAAATGAAATAACCTGCATCTTCAGTACCCACACTTCCACCATGGTATTCTACTTCAAGTGCTCCTCGAAGGTATTGCTCTAAATCAGCGTCCAATGGAAAGCTTCCAACGTCTATAGACCTGATTCGATTTTCGGTATTCATGATGGGTACATCTCCTCATGAATTGGTATCATTTTGACAATATGGTGACAAATAATATCATGGAACGAGGCATAATTGGACGAATTGGGCCAAGTCTAGAAGGACCGGGCGACCAACTACAAGAAAGTGTGGAATGAGAAACTTTTGACGAATGGACCGAAGAACAGGAACGTTATGTTCGAGCATATACAGAAGGAACATAGTGATATCACCTAAGTGGAATCTGGAGAGTGACTTCTCTAGATTCCTCTGTACATTCGTACTATGAAAATATCTACTTGCTACCACTTCTTCTCACTTGTCTGATGTTCATGATGGTGCTGCTCAGAAACAATCTATTTATCATAGTCAGTGTGACCCGGTTGTCCGCTGGATGATCAGGATGTTCCTTACTACGGAAGAAGAGCAGTCACTTCAGGGAGAGCAGGGTGAAGCTGTACAATTAGCGATGTCAGTCTTGGTAAAGCTAGGAAAGATGTACGGAGCCGACCGTATGATACGAATTGAAAACGTCCATGTTGATGCTTCCAGCTATTATGGGATTTCGGATGCAGGAATGGAGTTCTGCGAGAAACTGGCAGAAGAGGGTGCAGCCTATAAGGTTCCCACGACACTTTGCATCGCGTCCATTGATTTTGAGAGACATGCAGAGTTTGACGTCGCGCAAGAGTGTGTGGAGAAGCAGTTGAGGATATCCGAAGCTCATTTGAAAATGGGAGCAATCCCTAGTTGGACATGTACTCCCTATCAGTGTGATAGTTCAGTCCGATTTGGACAGAATATTGCGTGGGGCGAGTCAAACGCCATAGCCTTTGTTAACTCAGTGATAGGTGCTCGAACAATTAGATGTGCTGATTTTGTTGATATTTGTGCGGCTATCACGGGTTTAATGCCTCGATTTGACCTCTATCTTGATGATGAGCGAAAAGGAAGTGTTCTCTTCAAGCTAGACAACTTAGATACCCGTTATTTCACATCTGCTGATTATGCCGCTCTTGGCTACTATGTGGGAGGGGTGGCAGACTCCCGCGTTCCTGTCCTGCAAGGTGTGTCGAAGACCGTTTCCGTGGACCAACTGAAAGCATTCTCCGCTGCGGTGTCCACTTCCGGCTCAATTGGATTGTTCCACATGTGTGAGATCACACCGGAGGCTAAGAATCTCGATGAAGCATTTGGGGGAGAAAAACCCTCAGAAACGGTAGTATTTGGGCAAGATGAACTTAGTGAGGTTCGAAACAGTTTCTCAACTCAAGATGGACCAGAGCCAGATATTGCGATTCTTGGCTGTCCCCACTATTCGGTCGAAGAACTCAGAGAAGCAGCACATCTCCTCAAGAACAGACGTCTAGCTGCGAACAAACAGCTCTGGATCTTCACAAACAGGTGTGCTCAGGAAAGAGCGGAGCAGATGGGGATTCTCGAGAAGATCAATGAAACTGGTGCCAAGGTTATTTGCGACACGTGTTTTCTTCTTTTTCCAACTGCGGCGTGGGAATTAGGCTCAATTGCTACTGATTCCGCGAAAATGGCGCATTATGCCCCTGGACTTGGAAAATTCCGAGTTAGTTTCCTAGACAAAGTGCAATGCATTGAAAGTGTCACGAAATGAGATGTCGAAGGCGAGAAAAATGAAATTATCCCGAATTCTGTGTAACCCACTATTGTCAGGTGTTGCTAGCGGACCCGCGTTGGTGACATCTCAGCCTATCTGTTTTTGGGGGGGACTCGATCCCAAGACTGGAACTATCACAGAACGAGATCACGAACTAAAAGGACAGAACGTTGCCGGAACCGTCTTTGTGTTTCCTACTGGAAAAGGTTCTAGCACGACTTCAGCCATTCTCTTGGAATCTGTTAGATGTGGAACCGCACCAGCAGCGATTGTGAACTTGAAAACAGAGCCAATCCTTGTGATAGGAGCAATCATCGCCGAGAAACTCTATGATCGTGTGATTCCCATTGTTGATACGCCGGAACGAGATCCAATCAAAGTCATCAAGTCTGGAGAGTGGGTTGAGGTCAATGCTAGTGAAACCCAGGGATGGATACAGCTTCGCAAGTAATTTATTCCAGTTGAGCATATAGTCAGTAGATTCCCGCTACCACTTCTTATTCTACTTTGATACACCAAATAGATTCAGGCAATGTTGTCATTGGTTTGTAATCCCGAGGGCCATGTGTTTTTCCAGGATATCATCCGCCTATCTTTCTCTCATTCTCGAGCCAGTTGAATGCGATGATTTGGATGGCCAAGAATGGTAGGGACCTCAAACCAGCAGTGTACGAATTTCCAAAGAAACTAGACAAGGAAACTGCAATGCTGAAGCTCGAAACTATGGGAATATCCATTGACAAGTGGACCGATGAACAAGAACGTTATGCTCGAGCATACGTAGAAGTAACATGAAGAAGAGTGAAGTAAAGCCCTCACTCAAGATTTTTCATTAACCTCTTCCTATTCTTGCGCACGACAATATACATTACTATTAAATGCACATTTGGATTGATATGACCAAAATCAAGATTGATCAAAGGTTTTCTCCCTATCAAATGCCAAGTGTAATTATCGGGACAATTGTGGATGAAAAGCCCAATTTCATGTTATGCACTTGGGTCAGTCGTGTAAATCGAAATCCTCCGACATGGATGGCTTCAATCAATAGGAAACACTACACAATGAACGGTATTAGGGAGAACCGAGTCTTCAGTATGAATTTTCCCTCAGCTAATCTTATGCAACTTGCTGATTACATAGGGATTACTTCTGGACGTGCGGCAGACAAGTCTTCATTGTTCACTATATTCTATGGTGAAACGAACGCTCCAATGATTGAGGAGTGTGTTCTTAACATGGAACTTGAGGTGAGAGAGATGATTGAATTCCCAGATCATTTCATCGTTCTTGGAAATGCTGTGACTTCTTATATTGATGAGGAGAATATGACTGATAACAGACCAGACATGAAGAAGATGAATCCTGTCATATACACCGGTGCTGAAAAACAACCGACATATTGGACGCTAGGTGAAAAGATTGGAGATGCATTTCAACTAGGGAAGGAATTCAAGAAACTCAAGACCTGAAAAGTCACTGACTTTGGTTTCGTCTTCAGGTTACTTCTTTCCGAATAAATACATGACTGACGCTGCAGCTGACCCTTCAGCTTTGACTCTTTCCTTGAGTGATTCAGCCTCTTCTCTAAGTTCGTCATAAGACAAATGCGTGTGTACTCTAGTCAAGGTATCTTCGATTTGCTTAGTTACAAAATCAATATTGTCCGCTCTCATTGGATTTTCGCAGTCTTGTGCGTCGTCACAGAACAGGCATTTGACGGACCATGAGGACTCAAAGACTTCTACGTCACTCAAACCAACTTTGTTGACCGAATCTCTCAATTCCTGACGAGTCAGAGTTTCGAAATGAGGGATCCCTAAGAGAGAATCAACCTTCACATCCAAATGGTGCACATCCCTGTCCACGTGCTGAGCTGCAGTTTGTTCTCCATCAGAGTACATCTCTTGGAGGATGAAATTACCTCCAGGTTTTAACACGCGATACACCTCAGCTAATACAATGTCAATATTCTCCAAATGATGGATTGAGTATGAGGCACATACAGTATCAAATTGATTGTCTTGGAAAGTCATCGTTTCAGCATTCATCGCGATGAAATTTACTGGATCATCTTTGAATTGCTCTCTTCCTTTTTCCAGTTCATCCTCTGAGATGTCAATCCCTGTGAATGAATTGTATTTCTTTAGAGTCTTCATTAACACGGTAATGAATCCACCATCCTCTGTGCCGACATCAAGGACATCCCCACCAGAGATGGTTCCGAGCTTCTTTCTGACATCGATTGCAGCAGATTCGCTAAGCCCATCAGGCATGTCATCAATCAAACCTAGATTCTCCAAAGGATATTTGGACACGACTTGGTCATCAATCCTTCGAACTAAGTAGAATCAAGATTTCTTCTTGTGGCCCTTTACACGTGATGCCACATCCACTCCATCATTCTCAGCCATTCTGAGCAACAGCGGAATCAAGGCTAGATCAATTGAAACAAGATATGCAAGTTTCTTGCGTGTGTAGATTCTCGCACCAGCGGACAACAATTCCCAAAGACGTCTATACGAATACTTCAATTTGCGATAGTCATTCTTTAACACGCTGAAGCCATTCGGACTACGGACTGCATCTTTGATTAGCTGTTCAAAATGCTCAATATTTAGTGCTATGCCCTCTGAGATGAAGGTTCCATATTGAAGATCGAAAATTGTAGGCCTCATTCCTGCGACCATATCTAGGTCATCATAACTGATTACAAAGGAAGCGACCTTTTGATCTCTGAATAGTGATTCGATCTGGTCTTTCACAACGTTCCCAATACTCGTGTTAGCATGAATAAGGTACAATGAATTTCCAGCAATGAGTTGTGCAGATATATGAGCAAATGATTTGATTGCTTGGTCTTGTTTCTCGCCGAATGAACTGAGTATTGATTTCAAATCATGAATATCATCTTCAACGATTGTGCCTTTGTCATATTCTGCAGAACTACTCTCCTTGACTTGGAGTAATGAGGGGTATTCAATACCTCTTGCCTTGAGGTTCATGTCTAGATAGACTAGGATTGCATGTTGTGGATCCCCATGTATCGAGAGAACTGAAACGAGCCCGGTCTTTGCCTTCTCTATGTCTTCCTCTGCGACCTCTAGAGGAACATTCTGTTGACATACAGTGCAGAAGGCATATAATTCTGGGGACTCATCTTCAGTCATTGCACTATAACTTGAATAGCCATGTTTTATCAACGATTCTAGTATTTCATATACAGATTATATCTTTGAGTTTCAAGCTGATAATCTGGCTCTAGATGTAACCAGGGTATTCTTTCAGTGTTTCAGCCATCTCTTTCAAGCGTTTGTCTACTCTATAGTTTATTGTTTCTTCTGCGAAAGTTCCATCTGGTTGTCGCTCACCTGCTTTCATTCCAGTGAGAATCGCTATACCCTCATTGATTGTTCTCACAGTAAAGATGTGGAACTTACCTGCCTTTACTGCTTCAACAACATCTTCCTTTAGCATTAGATTTCTGACATTACTCTCTGGGATTAAAACACCTTGGTCACCTGTGAGTCCTGTGATTCGGCATACTTCAAAGAAACCCTCGATTTTCTCGTTGACTCCTCCAATTGCTTGAACCTCTCCATTCTGATTGACTGATCCCGTCACCGCGTATTGTTGTTTGATTGGAATCCCGGATAGTTCAGAGAGAATCGCATAGAGTTCGGTGCTAGAGGCACTATCCCCATCTACGCCAGAATAACTTTGTTCGAAAACCAATCTAGCAGATAGACCTAGAGGTTTATCCTGTGCAAACATCTTTGAGAGATAACCTCCGAGAATCATGACTCCCTTCGTGTGAGTTGGTCCTCCGAGGTTTGCTTCTCGTTCAATATCCAGGATTCCTTTTCTTCCCACGCCCACACTTGCAGTAATCCTTGTTGGACCTCCAAAGGCGATATCTCCATAGCTAAGAACTGAAAGCCCATTTAGTTGGCCAACCTGTTCGCCCGAGGTGTCGATTAGAATCACTCCTCGATCAATCATCTCCTGTATCTTCTCTTGGACTAGATTCGAACGATACTTCTTCTCGTCGATGGCTTTCTTCATATGAGCTCCAGTCACGTTTTCAGAGTCATCCTTTTCTGCATAAAATGTAGCCTCACGGATTATATCTGTTACATCCGCGAACCTTGTGGAGAGCTTTGTTTGATCATCTGCAAGCCTTGAACTGAATTCTACTACTTTCGCAGCAGCATCCTGATCGAGGTATTTCAACCCCTCTCTGCTGCACACATTTCTCATAGCAGATACATACTTGGAGATGTTCTCTTCGGTTCGTTCCATTTTTGAATCAAAGTGCGCTTTCACCTTGAATAATTCCTTGAAATCAGGATCTCGTGTATAAAGAAGATTATAGATTGCAGAATCACCGATAATTACAACTTTGACCTTCAGAGGAATAGCTTCAGGTTTTAGTCCACGTGTTGAAATCACTCCCTGAGCCTGCGTTGCATCTTCAATTACAATCTCACCATTCTTTAGTGCTCTTTTCAGCCCATCCCAAGCAAGCGGTGCCGTTAACAATTCTTGAGCCGGTATCATCAGGTATCCCCCATTTGCTTTGTGAAGGGATCCGGGTTTAATCATCGTGAAGTCAGTAGTGAGAACACCAAATAGTGCCTCTTTCTCAGTCTTACCGAAAAGGTTCAGATAGGTTGGGTTTAGCTCAACAATTACAGGTGCACCTGTGAGCAACGAATTATCCACTAGGACATTGACCTCATACTTTTTGAAGAATCGTTCTCTGGCCGTTATAGATTCTGGACTGTTTTGTGGCATATTGGGATCCTGTATGAACATAACTAAATTGTCTAGAATATCATTTTGCACGGTCTCGATGTATTCTGCGACTTCTGAAACCTCAGAATATTTCTCCTTGAGATCACTCACATAGTGGTCAATAGCGAACAATGCAGCTTCTCGATTAAGTTTCTCTAGTTCAGCTCGAACCTGATTGTCAATCTCCCGTAGCGATCTCATTGCATTTCTTAGATCAGAACTAAGTTCTTCTCTTGCTTTCGTAATCTGTTCTATTGCTTCAGGATTCAAAGCCGCAACATCTTGGTCATTGAGTGGTTGACCTTCAACCATGGGAACAATAAGTAGACCACTGGGAGACCTCTGAAGAGCCAACCCTTTCTTCTCTGCAATCTGATTTAGTTCCGAAAACAGTTTATTTCGTACTTCCTCAGCTGCTCTGATAGCAGCATCCCTTCTGCTCGCGTAGTCCTCACTCTGGAACACTTCTGGAAGAACCTTGCCAGTATTTTCTATCAGCGCGCCAATATCCTTCTTGAATCCCTCAGCGCTACCTTTAGGAAGTTCAATCGCATTGGGTTCTGATGGTTCTTTGAAATTATACACATAACACCAGTCAGAAGAGGGTGGTTTCGACACAGCTGATTCTTCAATGTAAGCCTTGACGGTAGTGGTCTTACCTGTTCCTGATTCTCCAGCTGTGTAGATATTGAAGCCCTTTTCTCCAATCCCCAGACCAAAAGATAGAGCTTTCAATGCTCTTTCTTGGCCGATTACATCGTCTAATGGGGATTTATGTTCTACTTTCTTAGCTGGCAGTGTATCTGCATCAACAGAAGCTCGAATTTCATCAAAAGAGAGTTCCTTAGCCATAGCAATCATAATAACTAATTCACAATTGTTAATAAGTTCTCTGTTGAGTCGACCTTCTGGAAAATCTGTCTACTTATTGAAGATTTTCTAAATACCTAATTTCAACTTAAAGACTTTCTCAAACTTGTCCAGTTTTGGTGCAATAACAAAACGACAGTATGACTGGTTTGGGTTGTTTCGAAAGTAGTTCTGATGATAGTCTTCAGCGGGGTAGAATTTCTCAAATGGAACTATCTCGGTCACTATAGGAATCTTCCAAGATCCGCTCTTCTCAAGTTCTGTTTTAACTCTCTCAGCAGTCAATCTCTGTTCTTCAGTATGATAGAAGATCATTGAC
>JAGXOC010000083.1 GCA_019894665.1 Candidatus Thorarchaeota archaeon | reverse complement strand
GTAAATTGCCCTCGTAATTGTATATCAGTAACCAGTTCGTAGCAAGAAATCAAGTAGGTAAGAAGCTGCTTACAACAGGCCAGATTTAAGAGTGTGTAGCCTGTTCGACTGATGGGGCTTGAGAATGAAGAAGGACGCATTGGACTGGATTTCAGATAATGAGAAGATGATTATTGAAGCGAGTGACACGATTTGGGAGCTCGCAGAGCTTGGACTTGTGGAAGAGAAGTCTGCAAAGCATCTTGCCAAAATCCTAGAGGAGCATGGATTCACCATTGAGATGGGAGTTGCTGATATGCCAACTGCGTTCGTGGCGACCTACGGAAAAGGAGACCCTACCATAGGGTTCATGGGAGAATATGATGCTCTTCCAGGCTTATCACAAAAGCCAGTTCCACATCAGGATCCAGTAGTAGAAGGTGCACCTGGACACGGATGCGGACACAATATCCATGGCGTTACAGGTGTGATGGGTGCAATTGCGACAAAAACAGTGATGGAGAAACATGGACTCAAAGGGACTCTCAAGTTCTTCGGAACTCCTGCTGAGGAAACGTATAGTGGTAAAGTGTTCATGGTCAGAGCTGGTTGTTTTGAGGGCGTTGATGCAGTATTCAGCCACCATCCAGGACGCTTCAATGTTGCGGGGTTAGGAAGCAGTCTTGCAATGAACTCTGCAAAGTTTCATTTCTATGGCACCACAGCTCATTCAGCTGCTACTCCCTATGTAGGTAGGAGCGCACTTGATGCAATCGAGCTCATGAATGTCGGCGTGAACTTCATGCGAGAACATGTGGTTCAGGAAGCACGACTCCATTATGTGATCGAAGCTGGAGGCATGCAGCCGAATGTTGTGCCAGACTATGCCCGGAGTTGGTACTATGTCCGTGCACCAGAGCGTGAGCAGGTTGACCAAATCTATGAGTGGGTACTGAAGATAGCTGAAGGTGCAGCCCTGATGACTCAAACCAAACTCAAGGTTGAGTTCCTCGAAGGTCTGTCCAACGAACTTCCAAGCAAGGGAATGAGTGAGCTTGTCATCGCCAACATGCGAGAGATTGGAGCACCAGAGTATACGGATGAAGAGATGAAATTTGCAAAAGAGCTGGCCAAATCTGTAACAAAAGAGATGAAGACCGAACAACTGAGGGCTTCAAAACGACCTGGTTGGGAGCAACTAATTGAAGATGATATTCATATTGATCGAGAGATTCATGACCCGTGGGACGCGGGAATAGTATGGCCAGGTTCAACAGACACTGGAGATGTTAGCTGGATTGCGCCAACCATGGAATTTCAAACAGCCACTGTTACACTCGACGCGGCGGGTCATGATTGGCAATTCACAGCTTGTTGTGGAATGGGAATTGGACATAAGTCACTCATTTTCGCTTCTAAGGTCATAGCGGGTTCAGCAGTTGAACTTGTCACGAAACCGGATCTGTTGAAGAAGATAAAAGATGAACACACTGAGAGAATGACAGGTAAAAAATACGTCTGCCCAATTCCTAAGGGCATCAACCCGCCATTAGATATTGCAAGAGAACAGGCGTCCAAGTAACAAATCTTGCGTCAGACTTGGGAACTTCATCTCTTGCAGCAAATTCAATGCTTTATAAGGAAATTGTGGACCTCAATTGATGATTCGAATCAGATTAATGGAATGAAGTTATGATGTTTCTAGCAAGCATCTCAAATGCAGTATTTACATTCATATCAAGTCTAACTGAAACCTCAATATGTTCTATCCCTAATTGAGCAGCTATTTTCTGGCCTTCCTCTGTGGAAATTACCCGCTCCATTGCTAGATCGGTCTTGTTGCCAACGAGAATTGCTTTGTAATCTTCGAGATTGCGGTCGACTTCATTCTTCCAATCAATGACTTCATTGAGTGATTCCCAAGATGTGACATCATACATGAAAACTACCCCTTGACCACCCAGATAGTAGTTTGCACGGGTTCGTTCTAGAAAGTCCTGAGAGCCCAAATCCCAGATTTGTAGGTTCACCGAGTCTTCATCAACATCCATCTTCTTGTAAGCAAATCCAACTCCAAGTGTTGGTGAGTAGTGTTCACGGAATGTTCCAGTTGAATACCTGATTATTAAGCTAGTCTTTCCAACTGATGCGGGTCCAACTGTAACGATTTTCAATAGATAGGATGGGCTCATTCACAGTCACCGTATAGGTTTATTCAATCTTCTTAGATAATAGTTCTTCAGATGGAAGATTCAATGATTTGCGCTAGATAATGACCTCTTTTGGTATCAAAACACCACGTTGAGTTGCTAGGAGTAAGAGGGTCAGTTTAGCCGCAGGACCCAGGTTTGAGTATTCCACCATTATACGTTCGAAGGTCTCTACCCGATCTCGTCCCACCCATTCAGTAGGAAGAAGGTCGATCAATGGAGTTCCTGAAGCTGAACGTATTTGCGTAATGCTCTCTGACTTGTAGATGATGTGACCTCGGGTCACTAGAATATACGCTAATTCCTCCAAGGCGCTAGACCAGGTTATCTGAAGGTTACTGGTTTCAATTGGTCCAACATGTGGTTTTATTGGTGTGCTTAGTATCTCCAACCAGTATGCAAATTCTTCAAACCCTCTCAAATCAAATGCAGAATAACGTCTTATGATTCGTTGCGAATAGACTGTCGTTAAGTTCCCGATATACTGACTGAGCTTTGAGGGATTCAGCGCATTGACAAACTGCGCTAGAACCTTCATCCATTCTCCAAAGAGCAGCATGAGTCTTCTCTGATTCAAACCCTCAAGTATTTTGAAATCGAAATCAACGATCCATTTACCATCTTTGAGAAGCAACTGACTCAGAGTCTCAGGAGCTTTACTATCCTTCATGACATGTTGCAACGCATTGGTTGCCTCGACCACATTGTACGTCCCCTCAGCAACGCGAAGTGCCAGTTCCAAAGCTTCCTTCGCTAAGAGAATACGTCTTTTTTCAGGTGCAAGCGCCTCTATCACACCTACCTCTATGAGATAGTCCAATGCTCTAAGGAGTTCGCTCTCGTCGTAGCGTGTGCCAAGTTCAGCAAGTATTTCCCGAACTGTCCGGCGTCCATCTATCAATCCTGCTAGATGTGGAATGACTCCTGCCATTTCCGGATGCAGGTCACGTAGGTCTTTTGATTCGTCAGATGTGGCTTGAGCATATCTCACAAACTGAGTTCCAGTAGTCATGAAATCATTGAAGTTGAACATGTTTCGGAATCTTACAACTCTATGAGCCCACAATTTCGAGAGGTCTAATACAACTTCTCTATGTGAGAGTCCGCTGACTTCAATTATCTCGTTGACGTTTCTAGATCCATTGATGTAGTCCATTAGGATGCTAGAAACCGAATCGAGTGCATCAGGCTTAGTGGTGAAGTATGGAACCCAAGCATCGCCTAGAAGCCTGAGAGAGAGTTTTTCCATAACTCGTTCACCAAATGCTTCTAAATAGACATCCACAAATGATGTTTCATAACTGAATTCAAAGGGATCGACCACTTCAAGCCAGTCAAGCTCAAACTCGGCTAGTAGCGAGTCCAAGACATCAATCGACTCCTTAGTCAGACGCTGAACGCTAACAGCTATCATGTTGGTATTGACACCATTGATTAAAGTAAATAAGCGAGCACCATAGTCCACTTGAACCACAGGAGCTTTCTCCTCGAAAACTTCTTTGGAGAACATATCAATGGCAGCAAAGAAACTGGAAGCCATCACTGGGTCCATATTCAGAGCTTTGGGGTCAAGCTGCATGTAGAATCTTGGACTTCCACCCTTGTCGGTTATCAGGAGCGCTTCGATCGCATGACTCATCAAGTCATATCACCGGCTGGTTAAGTCCTCTATCATTGAATATTAGCTTACCTTGGTTATAGAATTCTACATACATTGCATATCAGAAAACCTTTACAGCATTGATGTACCTAATTCTAGTTGATTCGCTTGAAGGGGATGAACGTTCTATGAGAACATGTCCTAAATGTGGCAGAGCAAACCAGCCTACTCGGAAATATTGCATACGCTGTGGAGGAAATCTATTGTCTGTGGAGCAAAGACCAAAGACAATTTCATCTCCGACTGAAGTACCTGTAACACCTGATCCTGTAGTCAGAGAAGTGCAGCCCCCTGCAGCAACAACAAGCGAAGCAAGAGTCACGACTAATGATGAATGGGTTAAACCGAGTCAGGTTTCTACAGACCGCGTTCGGACCGCCGACGGTACATCAAAACCTAAGTCTGAGATGGAAAAAGCGAAGGAAGCTTTTGCAAAAGCGGATGAAGTAGGTATTGAAGATACAGGCGAGGGCATCATAGAAACCAGAATGCTTAGAGCCAGTGAAGTACAAGAGCTGATGGGTGAACTGGATAGCCAACGCCAAGCGAGTGCTGCACCACCAAGCTCACCACCCCCAATTACGCCGCCTCCTGCAGCAATGGACCCACGCCCATCATCAACTCCAGCAGCTCCACCTAGTGCGGCGCCAGCAAAACCCGTGCCATCAGTTCCAATTCAAGTGGTTGATGCACCACCTCAGGAAAAGTTTGCCATACCAGAACCGAAACCAACAGCGCCC
Organism: Candidatus Thorarchaeota archaeon; assembly: GCA_019894665.1. GTDB lineage: Archaea > Asgardarchaeota > Thorarchaeia > Thorarchaeales > Thorarchaeaceae > SMTZ1-45. The sequence goes on along the minus strand of JAGXOC010000083.1, from coordinate 5,576 downwards.
CCACGAATGCCTGAAATACCTACTAAAGTAACACATTCAACCCCTCCTCCAGCACAGCCAGCAGCCAAACCCTCTATGACATCTATTCCAGATATTGAGTCAATCTTATCTACGTTACCAGACCGCGCGTACAGGCAGGACCCTCAGATACAAGGGATAGTCAATGATCTGACTAATCTTCATACGGAACTGGCTCAGTTCAAATCAGACCTGGATAGTGTTCGCAGCAGGCTTGAATCTGAGGTGCGAGACTACTGGAATGTAGCTGAGGTCAAGAGAATCCATTTTGAGAGTATAGAAGAGCAATTACGTCTGGCAAAACAAGAATGGAACGATTCTACTAAGGTGTACCAGCAGTCGGCCAAGAGGATGAGCAATGAGCTGAGTTCCCGAGAGAAAAGAATCAAGGATATTCAAAAACGAATCGATAAGACCGGAGACAGCATTGGAAGACGTGCAAAGGACTTAGACAGGGAGAAAGCGAAACAAGCCCTATCTCAGTAACCATCATTAGTATTATAGAACAGCGTCACAGTTCTTGCATTGACGACTCAATGCTGTGTTATCGAATCTACAGTAGGGACATTCAACGGTTTCTCCAATTATCTCGAACGCTCTTGCTGAGTTCTCATCCAGACCCTTGAGTGCAATCATGTCGTCAGAAGTGGGATCATATATTCGAATTCTATAGATAGGCTGTCCGTTCTCAAGATGCATAACCTTTGATTCAATGAACTGGCTGATGGGTCTGCCTGTAAAGCGCTCGAGAGGAATCTCTTTTCGGATATTGTCACTCCTGACTTCAATGATCCTCTCTGTAGTGAGATAATATCTCGTCCTTCGGAGGTTTATGTATGATGCAAGAATGTAGAGGAATCCAGCTACTATGGACCCAAGCACCAGCAAGCTGACAAATTCACCAAATGCTGGAAATATGAATGCTAATATCATCACTCCTACCATAGGGAGACCAATCCCGCAGAACATTATCCAGAAGACTGAGCCCGCTTTTCGACTCCAAACAATACTCTCTCCAGGAAGCATACCTTCTTCTGGAGGGTCAAACCGCTCTGTCGTCTCTTGAACCAAGCTAATACCTCTAAGAAGAGGTGGAAAACAGAGATTTGAATGTTGTCTGAGAATTTACGCAGTACGTAATCAACTTAAAGCAAATTTCGTGTGGAAAACCATCTACTTGAGAGTGGAGTGAAGAATCGTGTCCATGAGTTATCATGCCTTTCTACTGAGATTGAGGAAGATTGCAAAGATAGCACTTGGTGAGTATGGACTGGAGAAGACAAAGCTCCGGTTCATCACTTATAGTGGGAATGGGTTGTATCAGGTTACTGTTCCACCTAGTAGCGCAATTGCGTCTGGTAAGTACACATTGCGATTACACCAACCAGACTATATGAAACCCAATTTCATCGTTTCTGAAATGGAGTGGTTATCAGCACTTCATCAAGAGGGAATTAAGGTCCCAATGCCAGTCCGCAATCTAGATGGTGAATGGCTTACCGTTGCTGATGGAGGTTATGAGGCGCCACAAAAAAGAAACTGCACACTCATAGGATGGACTGAGGGTCGATTGTTGAACAAGAACATACGACCCAAGCATTTCAGGTCTCTTGGAAGAGTAATGGGCAGGATGCATGAACAGTCCAGGAGATGGAAACGCCCGAAGGGATTTGCACGGCCTCATTGGGATTGGGAAGGTCTTTTCGGAGATGGTTTCAGCTATGGAGTACCAGCTGCAGATGCTCGTAATGCGATTCCAAAAGCACATCAAGTTGCATTCAATGAGGTGCTGAATCGTGTACGCGAAGCTAGTGAGCAGATGGGAAAGGGCAAGAATGTCTATGGATTAATCCATGCAGATCTTGGATTGAGCGACAATGTGGCATTTCATGCAGGAGAGGTGCGACCGTTTGACTTCGATGACTGTGGTTTCGGGTATTGGGTGTTTGATTTTGGAGTTACATTGGCTCAGTACTTCGTTGATACCAACGACACATCGCAGACCATGCGAGAAGCACTGATTGGAGGATACGAGGAAACAGCCACTCTGGAGGGCATTAGTATTGAATACCTTGACCTCTTCATTGCAGCGCGAATCGCTCAACTCATGTTCTTCTACCAAGCAAGTGGACTAGCTCATCCTGGGCACATGGAGGACGCTAAGAGAGAAATCAATGACCACGCAAAGTATCTGAAGGATATACTCAAGAAAATGTGATGAATTATGATAAAAGTAGAATCAAAGAAACTCAGTTCAGAGGAATGCAAAGTACTTGCTAACATCACCAAATCTGCAAGAAAGGGCACACCATTGGAGTCCGAAAGGACTGTGGAAGACGTTGCAAGAGGCATTGAGGACCTATCTACAAATGATGCGTTCCAGATCCTGATTGCGTCAGATGAGAATGGAAACATAGTCGGTTGGACTTACTATTATGTTGCATTTCCTCTGATGGATTTCATCAATGGGTTCTTCCCACTTGTTGATGAAAACAATGAACCTGAAAAGATTGCTTTGTCATTGATCGAGGCAGCAAAGAGAGATACTGTGGAACGTGGACAAAGTAGGTTGGAGATAGAATTAGAATTCCCAACAGATGCGCACAGAGCACATTCGGAGGAGTATGTTGAGTGGTATAGAAAGTGTGGATTCAAGTTTGCAGCAGAAGAAGTTCACATGAAGTCCGACCTGAACGCAATTGAATTGTCTGAGATTGATCCACCACAAGGATACACACTGCGGAATTTCTCGGAGGTGTCTTACGACATGCTAGAGGGTCCGGGATTTCAGACGTTGAAAAATAGTAAGGAGGGTCTGTTTCTCTCCATGAGCCATACTGAGCAAAAAGTGACCTTAGAGTATTTCTTTGACAAGTCTAAGTCTTACGTTGAAGATGCATCATTGATTCTTGCAAGAGAAGGTGAAATCATCGGGTTTGTTATCACGCGTTTGAAGGATGATGAACCTGAAATTGGACCAGTTGGACTGGTGCCTGAAGCTAGAGGGCAAGGACTCGCTAGTTATCTACTTGTTCGTGTTTTAGAGAGTTTGAAAGATACTGGTTCAACTACTGCATATCTTGATACTACCATAACGAATACTCCTGCCAGGAAACTCTACAAGAAGTATGGCTTCGATGATGTGTACTACAAACAGTTCTACTTTTGGTCACCATAGATTAGGATATTTAAAAAAAAGAGAACGAAGGGGGCCTTACAGCCCGCCTTCGGAAATTGAGATTTCTACATGTACATTTGCTGGATATTGATGAAATTAATAACATAATACCACTCTTAGTAGTACACGGGAGTAGAGTAGGATGAGTTCGTTAAATCGATGGCAGGTAAAATTCTCATTATTTCTGATGTGGGTTGTGACCATAATGACCCCTCTAGTGATTGTCCCTGCATCACTTTCATACGGTAGCGGATATGGGTGGAGCTTCGAACCAGCGTACTTCTTTCTATTTGGATCTTATAACCCACCAGGTGGAGCTGAACCATCCGGATGGATGACTGGACCAGCCTATCTGGCAGTAGTTGTGTTTCTATTGGTGTTCTTCATAATCTATCTGTTTCAAGTCACACTCTATTGTATGAAACCAACTGTTCAGCGCTGGGCAATCGTATCGGGTGTCTTGAGCTTACTCATTCCGAGTGCTTTTACAGGAATCACAATTCCGTTTGATGCGTATCTCGGAGGTGTCTATGTTGGATCATTGCCGTTTCAGTTCATACTAGGTCTCGTTGTAATGAGGTTAGCAAAATCAGGTAAAGAAGAACCAGAATCAGGTCTAATCAAAAAGAAATCAGCTTGGTGGGAAAAAGATTCAGAATAACACTATGGTTTCATTGTGCTGCAGTTCAATAATCAAAAGAAAAACAAGAGAACGAAGAGGGCCTTGCGGCCTGCTTTCAATAACTATTACGACCTTGATTGTAGTGATAAACTGTTGATAGCTACATTCATCGATAGGAAGAAAGAGGCTGTACAATCAGGTACTGCTTTATTATAGACGGCAGTAGTAGGTATTCCTGTTTCAAGATTTATCCACCCATGCCATGATTCCGTACCCCAGTTTGGAAATCTAGACTCATATCTTCTCAGCCCTAAGTAGAAACGCCCTTCAAAGATTTGTCCGGCAAAGTAGTCAGTATCGAACTCTAAATCGTTAAGATCGGGATAACCTCCTGCTGTCGGAAGGTCGTCATCAAACATTGAGTCTAGCATGTCCCAAGACCCTGTTGGAAGCAAAAATTTGGAGAGAAGTGAAACGAGCAGGGTTGAATAATTCGAGGGAATATTGTTTGAGATACATTGGATTTTCGTAGGTCTCATGATATCTGCGATAAAGGTGTCCTTACCAACAGTATTCGGGAAATCTGGAAGCTCGAGGATTCGTAGAGTAACATTGTCTGAAGACCAATTGAACTCTGTGGAGGTGGTTTCTCCATACCAAGAGGATTCGGTTCCTGTCACATTCACAGTGAATGAAAGTTCATCACCTTCATTGATGCTCCATGTGAGATCGGTTCCAGTGATTATGACCCCCAGGTTGGCTTGTAAACCCACTAGAGACACCGCAGAGATACCTATTGTACTAATGACTAGGACTACTAGTAGATTCTTCTTCAAACTCCCATCCATAGAATAAGAATATCATTGAAGATTCTTGAATCTTCTCATTTCAGAAGTCTTAGAAATTTCAAAACAAGAGAACGAAGGGGGTCTAGCAGTCCAGAATCTAGTTTGTGCCACAGACCACGTTGTAGTTCAAAGATTGTCCATGTCTTATATTCATTCTATACATGTTCATACTCGTGATTCACAATGACAGAATCTACAACTTCAATAAAAAATCAAATAAAACAACTAGATAAGACAACCCTAAGCGGTTGCTCCTTCCTAGTTGGAGGTATTCAGTGGTTCTTGGGCATTCTTGCCGCAGAATCATGGTATGATGGATATAGTAGCCGTATCGACTATGTCAGTGACCTTGGAACTGGACCGACTGCTCTCATTTACAATCTATCAGTCTTCATGTTGGGAGCATTCATCGTACTTGGAACATTCTTCTTGTACAAGGCTCAAAAAGGAAGACTTCTACCGTTTCTCCTGATTATCTGTGGAATTGGTGCAATGGGAGTAGGTATATTCCCCGCAAATCTGCAACCCATGCATAGTGTATTCACTCTACTTGCAATCTTGTTTGGATCGTTTGCAGCTGTTGGTTCCTATAGCTATCAAACTAAGCCAATGTCGATTATTTCAGTAATCCTTGGACTCATGTCATTTGTCTTAGCAATGATATTCATCCCATATCTAGGACTTTCATTTGGATCAACTGAAACATTTCTTGGAATGGCAAAGGGGTCCTTGGAACGTTGGGCAATTAACCCCATTCTTGCCTGGATTATTGGTTTTGGTGGTTACCTAATGGGAACTGCAAAAACAGATGAAATCTAGAGAAAGAAAGGAATCAAGAAAGAGAGTACGAAGGGGGCTTTACAGCCCACTTCGGAAACTAGAGTATGTGCTAGATACAGCGGTGTAGCAC
>JAGXOC010000082.1 GCA_019894665.1 Candidatus Thorarchaeota archaeon | reverse complement strand
TACGGCAAAGGAAACGACTCCCACAGAAAGCCAGAAACTCCGAACGCTTCGTTTCCACCACTGAGGTTTTTGAGGACCGATTGGCCAATCCTTCTGCAACAAACTGTCGATGTTTGTAATTCTACACACTGGATTTGTTTCGATGGAGACCTCTATGATCCGGGCGCCTACAACAAAGTCGTCATTCTCCAAAAGTTCTTTCAGATTGTCTAAGGCTTGTTTCTCACTTAGTAGACCCGCTTCTATTGCTTCGTTTGAATCAGCAATACAGGCTTCAAGCAGAGTCATGGAATCACCAAATGGTCCCTCTATGAGATTCAAGTCATCAATGGAGTCCCAGAGTTCCTCTGCAATGCGCTTGTATTGCACTCCATCCCACGGTTGGTCAGTCCAAGCTGCGACCATCTCATACAGTGTTCTTGTTTTGAGATCTTCGTGAATTGATGAGGAATGAACTTCCGACCCTGTGTCTATTCGCTCCATTTCAGACGCCTCATTATTGCGATGAAGAGCTCCTCTGCTGCTTCTGTTGCTGGTATTCCCTTAGGAAGTGGGAGATTCCATTCATGAGCAAGTGTGTGGATTGTCTTCTCGCATACTGCCTGCTCACTGCAATTCTCACAGTCTCCTCCATGACTGAACCATAGCTGAGTTCCCAGAGCAGGTGAGTATACAATATACGTCTCTGACTTGTTTGCAGGGCAGTAGCCCACAGCAAAACCGTACCTTGGGCTGATGTGTTGAATTTTGATACGATTTGCTGATGCAGTGTGCAACAGGATTCTCTCGATCCTTTCCTCCGCAATTCGTTGTGTCTTGCTAACTAATGCGCGTGATACTTTCAATTCTCGAGCGATTGCTGACGGAGGGATCTCCTGTCGTCTTTTCTGCCATATGAATTCTTGTCGCTTAGTTGGAAACCTGAAACGGATAGACTTCACAGAGAGCACTCACATTCTTGGTAGTTAACCAATTCTAGTTAACATATGACCTTTTGTTCTTTTAACTCCCTTGTTCATCATTTTGTCATTGTTGTTCCTCGCGTCATCGCACAAAATCCAATGATGTGGAAGGGAGATTCCTAACTAATGAGTTACTGTGACGTATGGGTTTGTGATCCGGGTGATGCGTACCTGAATCTCCCAACCAGTTCATTCTATCATACGCACTTTGGTTTGAGTCTTTCTATCAATAAGGAACTATGACATTGTTGACATCACTGAAGATTAGGATATTTTCGATTTTCATGTATCAACTTCATCTGGGAAATACTACTTCGTATGTAAAATAGCATTCACAGGAAGTGTGAACTTTGCCAAGATTCTTCATGATGAACTAGTATGCAAGTTGTGGAATGGAGATTCATTACTGCAATCTGTTTTATCTTACGATTTTCTCTCTTGTGAATTCAGATCGGAGTTCCTACGATTTCATTTCAGTGGTAGACTGAGTGACCGAAAATCTGATATTGGTTTACGAAAGATATCGTCATAGTAGAGTGGTTTCATAACGGAGCTTGTGTTGGTTGAAGATTATCATGGTCTATTTTCCAGCCCTCACTTACGCCATTGTGTTCCTAGGTGCTGCCTACTTCATATATAGAAAGATTTGGAAGATGGACCCAAGTGTCTTCCCGATGAAATCGCTTGTCTTTCTTGTGCTCATCATCCTGTTTGCCGCTATAGATGTCATCCAGCTGACGACTCCATTACTTGCTGGCCCTGTGTGGGTAGACAGCCTGCCGCAGCTTCTGATGTGGATCTGGCCTGATATCATAGTACTTGTTGCGTTGGTTGCTGATCTAAGCAGGTCTTGGCGCAGAGGATCGTATCAAGCTAATCCAGAAGGCCGCAGACAAGGACTGGAGTGAAACCACAGTAAGGAAGATGCAAGGTCTTTTGTGATTGAGAGCTAGCCGCCGCCTCAGCAATCAATGTACCCGCTTCTCCAGGAAGAGGTAGTAGTTCTGATTCATTTTTTCAAGTATTTGAAGATTCAAATCGATATTATTGCTTGAACTCGATACGAATTATTCGTTCCCTCTTTTGGAGATCATTGTATCCATGTTAGTGGCTTTGCCTTTCTCTTTCATGACTGGTGGAAATTTCTACGCTTTCTTTGAGATACCAGAACCTGTGTCAAGTGGATATGAAATTATAATTGCTTTCGAGGAATGGACTCATTTTCGTACCGATATTTCTCAAGGAATGAGATAAGATATTGTCTAGCAAGCTTGAAGTAGTTTTAGCGAACTTACTATGCTGACAAAGTGTTGGTCGTGTTGAAGATGGAAGGATGATTTTCGACCTCCCTAAGGGGCTGCATTCAATGACAAAAACGGGAGGAAGAGGTTCGAGTCTTGGAGTTGTCCCTCATATATACTGTACGTTCGACAATGGTGTTAAACCTATTTTTCACAAACGTTGAAGGATACGAGAATAAAACACCCTACTCCGTAACAATTCCGAGAGAGAACCACACTGGTAGGACTAGCGGATTGAACTGCGTTCCTGCATGAATGTGCGCCTTCTCGATGATCAGTATCTCAAAACGGGGCAGCGAGTCATTCAGCTATCGTTAGGCTTATGTAGAAAAAAAGGGAAGCCATACTAGGACAGTATGAAATTGGGTGGCACTGATTTCGAACGCCTCTTAGGAGAGGCCATGTCAGATAGCGCGGAGGCGCGGGGGAAGGCACTCTCGGAGCTGGGACAGAACCTGATTCACACATATACTGAGCAGTTCTCAAGAGTGCTTCAGATGTACCTCCCTGAGGGGGAGTTCGATGTCACAGGCTGGAACAAACTCGCTGTAGAAGTGGCCATAGACGTCTGTACGATTCAGAACCGAGTGTTCCGGTTCAAGAGCAAGGACAAGTTCTACAGTGTGGTCAAGTTCCCCGAGGGGCCCATGCGAGACCTGTTTGTGCGAGAGGTCATGGGAGAACCGTGGTGAGTAATTGCGTCAGAGCGTGTTTCTCAAGGAGCTTAAATCTCACCAGTCGCAGCAATAGATAGGCATGAACGCAGAACACCTCCCAGAACATATCCTTGGGTCAATGATGAAGTTGCGCTTTTGTTATCAGTTTCTTTTTCCTTGATGTTTGCATGATGTTGCTAAGATACATCCAGAATGACTTCTCTTCTTTTGCAGCCGCTTCTTTCTTTTCTTTGAGCCACTCTACCAGTGGACCCTTTGACGATGCTTTGATAATATTCTTCAAGAAGAACTCAACAGATGATAGGCTAAATACAAAGTTGGACCAAATGAGTATCGTCACTCGCTGTAGGAATTCCTCCTTCTCCATTTTGCGATCAATGTTCGGCCAGAGGGTGCCGAAAAGCAACAGATGGTCCCGCGTGGACATAGCACGTTTTCGAAGGAACTCAAAGCAGTTTTCGATCTGTGGGGCTGTTTCGTTGAACCAAATTACATCATTGTTTAGGTTGTAGCGTATGTCTTCGAAAGCATCGTGTAGTCGCTCAACTACTTTTACCATCCGCACTACTATTACCATGATAGTTCACGACAGCGCCCCGTTTAAAGCATATAAGACCGTCGAGTAGGGTGGATTTGGATATATATCCGGGGAAAAAGATTGACAGTTATGCTTCACCCTCTTTCTTCAACGAATCTCAAAAAAGCCATCCTTTTGTAATTGATGACACTCATTCGGTCTACTCCATAATCACACGCGAGGAATGATACATGATTTTACTAAAATCTCATTTATATAGAAGAATCCAAGTTAAAGCAATACAGCATGGTGAGAGATAGGAGTGGGTATTGACGAAAGCGTCTGTTGTCCGTGCATCCGAACTCATAAAGAATTTTGATGATGTAAGAGCTCTTAATGAACTGACACTGGATATTGAACCCGGTATTTTTGGACTGATAGGCCCAAATGGTTCAGGTAAGACAACATTTCTACGGATACTTCTTGGACTTATTCGACCGAATGCTGGAACTGCTGAAGTACTTGGTATGCAAGTTGATAAAGAGTCATTGCAAATACGAGAGAAACTGGGTGTGCTTCATGAGCGTCCAACATACCCCACGAGATTGACGCCACTTCGGTTCTTACATAGGGTTCGTGACATCTATGGAACTGACAAGGACCCCGAAGACCTTCTGGAGCTAGTGGGTCTATCATCAGCCTCGCATCGTAGGATTGGTGATCTCTCTGCAGGAATGACCCAGCGACTGGGAATTGCCCAAGCCCTTATTGGCCAGCCAGAACTTGTACTTCTTGATGAGCCAACAAGTAATCTGGATGTGGTAGGCAGAGACGAGATCGCCCAGTTGATAATGGAACTACATGCTAACCTAGGAGTGTCTTTTATCGTAGCATCTCATGTCCTCTCGGAACTTGATCGAATCTGCGATAGTGTGGCATTTATTCGCGATGGGTCAGTTCTAGAGCAAGGCAGGACTCTTGATCTAATTGCACAATACACTACAAATCGCTATCGAGTGAAAACAGATAATCCACAACAACTTGCTCCAATACTGGAGAAGACTGCCCAATTCAACAATGTCCGTATAGTTGGTAGGATTGCAGTGACATTAAGTTCTAACCTAGAAACAACCGCAGATCTTGAGCAAGTGGTGAGAAGTGCTATCTCACATTCAGAGATCAAGATCTATGATGTCATCAGAGCAAATTCTTTAGAAGACATATACATGGAGGTCATGACGAATGCGACTTAACTTAAAGAGATTCAAATCGATATTATTGCTTGAACTCGATACGAATTATTCGTTCCCTCTTTTGGAGATCATTGTATCCCTGTTAGTTGTTTTGTCTTTCTATTTCATGGCTGGTGGGGCATTCTACGCGTTCTTTGGGATACCTCATCTTGTGCAAAGTGGGCCTGAAATTATAGTGTTTTTTGAGGAATGGACTAGAACACATGCAATCAGGACTCTTCAAGGAGCATCCTATGATATCTCCTTCATACTCGCATTCTTTATTCCAGTACTTACTGCTCTTACCTTTGGAAGGGACATGGACACAGGTACATTCAGAACATTCCTTTCCTACCCCATTAGTAGACATCAGCTATTCTTGGCTAAGGAATTTCTGATACTTGTAGTAATATCCGGGACTACCAGTATTTCCTATTTTGTTGCCCTTCTCAGTTTTGAGCCAAACCTGAATTCACCCGGACTAATTCTACTATTTCTTGTCACACAATGGACACCTGCAATACTAGTATCCTTGGCAACAATTCTTATCGCTGTACTTTCAAAAAGCCTTTCAGCATCACTATTTGGAGGAGTTGCTCTTTCATTTGGTATGATGATCAGTCCTTTTCTATTTCGATCCATGGATACCCTATTGGTGGCAATCCTAAACCCAGTAATGGCAGTCTCAACGTATATTTTTGAGGATTATTCCATATCCATTTTGCAATCTCTATCTGTTGGTATTGTCGCAAGTTTGGCGATTAGTGTTCTGCTTCTAATCGTGACACTAAAACAGATCAATAGGATGGAGGTCTAAGGGGGATTCTTCAATGCGTGCAGTTAAGTTCTTCATCATTCTCGGCTTTGCTTTCTTACTAGCATCATTCGTGCCAAGTCCCTTTGCATCCCGAGGGAATCTTATTGATAGAGGTTATTACGAATGCTTTTTGGTTAATGGATCGGGGAATCTTTTAGTGGAAGTGTCAGGTGCAGACTACAGAAATATCTCATTATATGTGCTAGATTATGAGGACACCGCGGTTTTGGTAAGAGAGGAGTCCTTGGAGAACACAACTCCTTTATTCTTTATAGAGAATGTATTTAATTTCTCAGGCATCATTTCTTTGCCAAGACCTGATTGGTATGGAGTCGTGGTCCTAGCCAATATTGCCAATCCCGCCCTTACAAACATGCGCTACGACATCTATATCACAAGACCAGTACCCTACCTAGTTCCCATTCTCCTTTTCACCATCTCAGAAGTCCTAGGTATAGGTCTCCTCCTCTACAGAAGGTTTGAGAAAAAGAATCGAACTAAACAATAACCTTCAACATCTCATCTAGAATGCTTGAGGGAGAGTCGATAGATGGCTGGAGTAGATGACTTCAGCTTATTGGTTGTGAATGCGCATTTTCGTACCGATATTTCTTAAGGAATGAGATAATCTCATTCTATTCTCAAGGAACAAGCTGACATGATATTCGAATGGATCCACTGATTGCTTCTTGAGCAAGCCCCTGAGAGCTTGATGGCTAATGGTCGGGGGAAAAACTTATGCCAGCACAGTCAATATACATGCGTATGGCTAGTATTCCTACACCTATGGTTATACAAATGAGAGAAAGGATTTTCATATTGCCAAACTTAGTACTATGGTTTATGGTGTGGCCACTCGCTTTTCTTTCAGATTTAGGAAACGTATTACTCTCTGTTCCCTTCTTACTATCTTTTCTGGGTATGAGCATATTTGGGACCTATGACAGAAAGAAGAGTGGTGGATGGTCAGCTACAATGCGTCCACTATGGGAAAGTACTCCCATCAAGAGATTCCTCTTGGCTGTGGTTCTGATTATTGTGGTGATTGCCCTATGGTTTGTAAGCACGTATAACGAAAACCTATCTTGGTTGGGATGGAACACTGTGGCCGCCTTTACCCTATTTTTCTCATACTTCATAGTACCGAGTTCACCCAATGGATCTGAATAAATGAACTAGAAGGTCCATTCTTCAATATCCCGATAGAACTCTGTATCGATTCAACGCTCCCCTTATCAAACTAAGGTATAAAGAAGAACCTGAAAACCCCCGAACTCGTAGAAACATCATCTCAAATCCCTGGACCGGTCTACAACATGTATGGCATGTAGTTCCGTCTCTTTCCATGGCGATCACCCAGGATGCCACCTATCACAATACAAGACCCAACAACAATGGCAAACACGAGTAGGGAGAAAAAGCGGTATGAGAAGTCGGGCGAGGGAGGGAAGACCGAGCCAAGAAATGGCCCCAAGAGGACTAGATACAGAATAATAATACCCATTCCAAAGATGCCGGCGTGTCCCAAGATCCAAATCGCTCTCCAGGATATGGGGGAATTGGGCTTGAAGAGGTAGTAGAACAAGATTCCGGACATACTGGTGATGACAAGCGGGGTCAGTAGTCGACTGGGTTCCCACAATTGCAGACCGATCATCACGATAAAGAACCCAAAAACCGCCACAAGGGACACAACAGACGCGATGGTCATTCCACGAGTCCATCTAAGAGGCTCTCTGTATTGACTCTGCTTTAGCAGATGGTCAATGTTTGATATTCTGCACACGGGGTTTGTTTTGATATAGACCTCTATAATCTTGGCACCCTCAACGAAGTCGTCATTCTCTAGGAGCTTCTTCAGGTTGCCTACTGCCTGCTCTGCCTGAAACAGACCTGCATCTATTCCTTCTGCGGAGTCGTCAATACATGACTCAAGCAGTGTTACGGAATCGCCATATGGTCCTTCCATGAGATCAGAAGCACCAATGGAGTCCCAAAGTTCCACTGCAATGCGCTTGTATTGGACTCCATCCCACGGTTGTTCAGCCCAAGCTGTGACCATCTCATACAGTGTTCTTGTGCCTATTTGCTCCATTTCAATCGCCTCATAATCAGGTTAAAGAGCACTTCACCTGCTTCCGTTTCTGGAAGGCCTTCTGGAAAAGGAAGCTTCCATTCTTTAGCAAGCGTATGAAGTATTTCGTAACAGACTTGTTTCTCACTACAATTCTCACAGTTTCCTTTGTGATTGAACCAAAGCTGCGTTCCCATGGCAGGAGAGTATATAATGTAGGTGTCCGATTTGTTTGCTGCACAATAACCTACTGCGAACCCGTACCTTGGACTGATGTGTCGAATCTTGATACGATTTGCTGATGCAGTGTGCAACAGGATTCTCTCGATCCTTTCCTCCGCAATTCGTTGTGTCTTGCTAACTAATGCGCGTGATACCTTCAATTCTCGAGCGATTGCTGACGGAGGGATCTCCTGTCGTCTTTTCTGCCATATGAATTCCTGCCGCTTGGTTGGAAACCTGAAATGCATAGACTTCACAGAGCGCACTCACAATCTTAATAGTTAACCAATTCTAGTTAACATATACTCTTTTGTCCTTTTAACTCCTTAGTCCCAAGTTGCACTCTCTATACAGAGAATCTGATCTCTACTAGGTCCTTGCTCAAAAGAAGGATGTTTAAATGAGCCAGTCCCCCTTGAGTTCACGGGAGAAATCGTGACAAACATGAGGACCATCAAGATTGAGGGACTTCATGCCCTCTTGATGTTCTTGGCAACCATACCCTTCTATCTGTATGGCGGGAACGTTCTATATGGTCATCGCCTTCTTGAAGACATCAATGAGGTCACCCTATTCATCATAAGGGCAGGGATCACAGTGGTGGCAGTCGAGGTGATACTCAACTGGATTCCTCATCATGGCCTCCAGCTCACTACGTGGCGTGATAGATACTCACCTGTTCTCTTGTCTGGAGTTCTTTTTGGTTGGCTCTCCTACTTCGTGCTACCTCCTCCATATCATGAGGGTGAGGCTGTGATTGGAATGACTGCTGTGTGGATGGTGGTGGGAGTATTACTCCACAAGCTCTTCATGAGGAAGCAACTGTACGACTCAGCAAAAAAATCACTAAAATCTGAGAAGATGGGGCCTTCACTCGACAACTCATGATTCGAACAGGAAATTGGTGGTAGATGACTTAGAAGGCAACACAGTCCTATGATTGATAAGAGCTTCCAGAATGTAATTCTCAACCACGTCACATGATTCATGCATTACTACGCATCACATGATGCGGCCAAGGCTCGCCGTTATCATTTTCTGCTCAACGAACTTATCAGCCTTTGCAATACCATTCCCGACATCAGATGCCCGCGGGGTCGGTCTGTCCAGTTCCCCCTCCCCACTCTCTTTGTCCTGCTCGCACTCAAGTTCGACTCGGGTCTGGGATATCGTGACTTTGTTGCACAGATCAACTTCAATCCCCACCTCCTTCAACAACTCGGACTCAAGAGAGCTCCAAGCTACTCTCTCCTTCAGAAGGCGCTGACTCGGATCGACACGATGACTCTTCATTTAGTCTCCTCCGTATTATCCTTACCAAAAACATAGTCACACAACTCGTCTCCACTAATGTCGAGCTCACCTTTCTTGGTCTCAATGCGACAAAACGTTGTTAGACAAGCTACTACATGTTCTACTCTCTGTTTTGTACCACAAAATGTAATTTCTGCAACGAGGACTTCTGAATCCGAGAAACCTACACTATCCTCTACAAACTCATGCATCCAAATGCGGACATCATCAAGCGATTCAATTGGTACACCATAGAAACCATACCCTTCTATCATCACATCGACATATCCTAGTTTCTTGCGATAATTAAATCTATATACTGTTCTTTTTCTCCATCCGCGCAAAATCATCTTTCCTCTAAGTGGTCTGTATTGCTTCTTCCCACAAACAGGACAACATCTATAACGCAGACTTCTACCAGTGTATATCCAACGGTGAATAC
Organism: Candidatus Thorarchaeota archaeon; assembly: GCA_019894665.1. Classification (GTDB taxonomy): domain Archaea; phylum Asgardarchaeota; class Thorarchaeia; order Thorarchaeales; family Thorarchaeaceae; genus SMTZ1-45. The sequence goes on along the minus strand of JAGXOC010000082.1, from coordinate 737 downwards.
CAAGTAGGCAGAGAGTATTAATTATCTTCTGTTTCAATCCTCCTCTCCACCGCTCCAGGCTAAAACAATCCCAACTGATTGCCTGGTTTGATTCTATCATTTCTGTCCTCTCCTCGTTATTCATAGTTCCGCTCCACAGTTTTGGCACTTTGTTATACCTTGTTCTGTCTTTGAGCCACAGTAGCGGCAGATGACAAGGACCTTCGCCTCGCGCTGTTTTTCAGCCAGCTTCCTTCTATATTCTTCTAACGGGATTGTGTCACCAGCTGTCCGAGCCTTCTTCTCTCCAACAGATGGTTCTTCTTGTCTCATGAAAATACGCGCCAATTATTCACTACTACTAGTACTAGTTTTCGCCTGTTTTATATTACTTGAACTGTGGAACCAAAGGCCAATCTGGGTGTTTATATAGCATCCAGTGTACATCCTTTGACACAGAGAAAACCCAATACACACCTATTGGGACTGTATTTACGGACTTCAAATCATAAGGAGAAAAGGTTATGTTTGGCCGATGCCGCGCAAGGCTTGACAACAAGATCAGTTCTCAGGAGTCTTTCCAGATGAAGATGATTGAAATTCGTTGGCATGGTCGAGGTGGACAGGGTGGAGTCACCTCTGCTGAACTACTAGCTAAGGCTGCTTACATTGATGGATACAAGGGTGTCCAAGCATTTCCGTACTTTGGTGCTGAACGCAGAGGCGCTCCAGTCAAAGCCTTCACACGGATTGCGGAT
>JAGXOC010000081.1 GCA_019894665.1 Candidatus Thorarchaeota archaeon | reverse complement strand
AGGCTCAGTGGTCAAAGAAGGCGATTCCGTTGTCGGTGTGAAGTATAACCAGAGTGAGGAAGAACGAGCCAGTCTGACTGTTGGTGCTGATGGGGCGTTCAGTAGGGTCTCTGCAACCGCGGGTTTCACACATCCAAAGTGGTTACTCAGCTATGGGTACAGATTCAAGCTATCAAATTGCAAAGGTATTGACCCCAATGTTGCGTACTTTTACGTAGGCAATGACGTGGGGCTGGGTTATCTTTGGTTGTACCCAAGGTCCGAGACCGAGATCAATCTTGGAATTGGTCGAGTTCCTTCATCAAAGACCAACTGGCATGCGCTCCCTCCGATGCAGGATGTCCTGAGGAAGTACATGAAGACTCATCCTGAGACTCAGAATGCCAAGATTGAATCTGTGAATGGTGGTGTTGTCCCCTGTGCAGGGATCATACCAAAGTTCACTGATGATGGTGTAGCACTATGCGGCAACTCAGCAGGACAGGTCTCTTCGATTATCGGGGGCGGTGTAACTACTTGTTTCCACGCAGGTCAAGTTCTAGCAAAACATGCAAAGCGAATGGCAGACTCAGGAGACTTTTCAAAGAAGAGCGTCAAAGAATACGAGAAGGAGTATATGAAGTCGAAACTAGCCTCTAGCATCACAAACACCGGGAAAGGCATGTGGGCTGTTTCAAAGTACGCTATGTTCAACGACCCAATTGCAGCGGCAGAGATTGTGCTTGGGCAACTTGATGCAAGGACCCTGAACGAACTGATTCAAGGAAAGGCAAGCGTTGCCACGATCATGACACTAATGTCAGACTTCCTACCAATGGTAGCTAAAATCGGTGTGGGTTACCTTCGAGCAATCGCTGTGAGCGGGCTTTAGAAAAAGGAGAGTAAAACAGAGTGAAGCAGGGGACACCCCCCCGCTCCACCTGCTTCGTTGCCGACGGAGAACATCGGCATGCCCAGTACCATGCCCGTTGTGGATTACCGTGAAGCATCCACCCGGAGTTAGCAGCGGACAGCTGCTAAGTATGTTATCGATTACGGTTCTTTTAAAAGATGCGTTTGTATACAGTCATAAAGTTAGTAAGTTGATGATTTTTAACAATTACTCATGAGTGGGTAAAGAGGAATGTCCTATGCCAATCGATGAAGGAATTTCAAAAGCTCTTGAACTGTTTGGATTCATGACTGGAGACCGTCAAGAGTCCCGTCTGATGAATCTACTAAGCGTTATTCTCAATCTTCAGACGGACCCACCCATCCCTCTGACATTTTCCGAGATCTATGTTCAACTGCAAAAGGAAGAATCAGAGTCCAAGCTAACAAAAGCATGGGTCCATAGGGTGCTCAAATCATTAGTGGAAGTCCAGTTGGTACGCGTAGAGAACCCCACAGCCCATCGTAAAAGGTACATTGCTGATGTGAACACCGTGATGGCCGGACTTGAGCAGTTAAAGAGCGAACGGATTCGTGATCTTGAGGTTCAAAAAAGTGGGATTGACAAGACCCTCGCAGATGTCACGTTGCTGGATTGTGGTGTTCTTTCCCAGCAATTTGTCAAGAAAGTGACAGGGGCTCAACAAAAAGTCAGCTCGCGGATTGTACGGAGTGTTGATGAACTTCATAGGGTTCTCAGATACAATATGCTTGATGTTGCTGAGAAAGGTGATACTATTCGAGTCACCGTTCTTTGGCTGGGTCCTTTTATGGATGGGAGCACGTTAGAAAGAACGATGAAATTCATTGAAGCCGCTCAGAGAGGGGCTGATGTCAGGTACATGGTGTCGACCGACATTTTCAAACTTGATGAACGCACTGATTTGGAATTCAGCTTGGAAGGGACATTGGAGTTGATGCGCACACTTGACGAACTGAGAAAAAGTGGTGTGAAATTTGATGTTCGCATTTATGATGGTCCAAAGACCTACAATCAAGTGAGTATCAACAATGACAACATGGCATTGGTTATTGCTGAGAAGCCACTAACTGCCACTTGGATCACTAGAAACTTCAATCCTGATCTAATTGATAATGCTGTGAAAGCCTTCGACAGAGACTGGAAGAAAGCTAGATCACTCTTAGAGATGACACCGAAGGACCTGCAATCTTTCGGTGTTGAACCCGGTGGACTAATTAGCAAGATTTTTAGTAAAAATGGGGTGGAGTAATCTGACTGGCAGGGGGCTCGAGGGTGACAACTGAACTTCAGGATGAAGAAGTGCTTGAGATAATAGGACTAGGTAAGACCAGAAAAGACATGGTTGTACTTGGCGCATTGCTCAAAGCTCAGAAGAAACCCACTGATTTCATTAATTTCAAAACCCTACGTGAGCAACTTGCTATAGATGAAGGGTCAAGAAAGGGAAAGGACCCGCTCATCTACAGGAGTCTCTCAGGGCTTGAAAAAGAGGGATTTTTGAAGATTGACAAAAGTGGTCATAAACACGGCTACAACTCTAACATTTCCACCATTGAAAAAGCAATAGCTACAAGTATTTCTAAGAAGATCAAGACCCTAGAAAAGGAGCTTAAGGAGGTTGACTCCGAGGTTGCTCTTATCGCAGATATGAGCTCCGACATCATGGCGACAAGTATGATTGACCTTGCAGCTGGAAAGAGAAAGATAGAGAAACCTGTCTTCGCTCAGGGATGGGACAGCATTCTGAAATTGCTTGATGATAAGGTGTACAAAGATATCAAGAAAGGTGATGTGTTAAGATACACGCTAGAGTGGTTGTCTCAATATGATTTTATGAATCAAAAAAGAATGAAGGGTATGCAAAGACTGACCGAAAAAGGAGTAGAGATACAATCACTCGATCATGATAGGGGTGAGAGAGAATTTCGTGGACAATATAAGAAATTGGTTACAGAGTGGCGTAATAAGGGGTACAAGATTGGATACCGAGTCTTTCCACGAAAGGATTCTACCTATCAGTTCATCGCACGTAATACTGATGGAATTTTGCTTGTGGTTTCAGAGAGTCCACTCTCAGCAACATGGTTGCCAAGAAACACTAACTCAGAATTAGTTGATAATGCGATTGAGAGTTTCGACAATGACTATGAGTCGGGAACGGACATACTAGACTTTGAGGGGTGAGTGAAGTGACTAGTAAAAAGGTCCAGGGCAATCTCGAGCAACTTGGTGTTGATATGAACTCAAGCCAGATGCATGTGTTTCGAGCTATTCTCACGGCCGCGGGAGGCACCAACAAACCTGTGGCATACAGGGAGATATCTAGTAGTCTGGAAACGATTGCAAAGAAGAAATTTACAAAGGCGTACATTTACCGGCGAATCAATGATTTGGAAGAAAATGGATTCATCACAGGGGATACTATTCATACTCCCAGAACGTATACTATCACAGAATCTGGCGTTACGAAGGCTCTAGAGGTAAGAAAACAGGAGAAATTATCTGCTAGCCTAACAAAAAGGCAAGACCTGACAACTAGACTCAAACATCTAAGATCTATCAAGACTCAGGATCTTGCTCTGATGCTGCACGAGCAATTGGCCGGTAATTCCACAATTGAAGGATCATTAATGATTGAAGGGGTCGAGAATGTAAGAAGCACTATAATTCGAGAGTTTGCAGATGGTGCTAAGGAAGGGGATACCGTCAGAGTTCTCGCTCATACTAGCACATTAGCTGATGGCCTTGGACCAGGAGGCGTGACTGAGTTGAGGCTTTTACAAAGTGGGTTTAGAGGTGTCAAAGTTATGGGTATTCTTACGCCAATCGGGCAAGATCCGCTCGACATGAAAATAATGGCCAACCATCTTGCTCCAATGGTTGAAGTCTTCCAACAGGCCGTGAACACGGGCAATATCCATGTCAAAGTATCACGTGAGCCCATCAACACATACAGAATAGTCAGCCTAAATGAAGACAAGATGCTCCTTTATCTGACTCACGCCAAGGAGTCTGATGTTGCAGCTCTGATTCATAGAAAGGACAACCCCGGACTTATAGATGATGCCCTTAGAACGTTTGACGATCTGTGGGAATCTGGTATTGACGTTCTTGAATTACTGAAGCAGATCGTGCAGAAACAACAGACGCCCTAATGTTCAGACACCCAAGTTTTGTTCTTTGAAAGTGTCAGAAAGATGTCATCGCTAACGGCTTCGAAATCCTCATAGAGCCCATACTCGCCTCCTGCAGCGTAAGGATGTCCTCCACCATTGAACAGTTTTGCAGCTGCATTGCACAATACTCCGTCTCTACCTCTTCGGAACCCAAGCATCCCACCTTGACTGAGGGAGAGTAAGAGATCGGCAACTTTCAGTTCAGGATCAATAGAAGTCAGTGTATCCTGGTTTGAGGCTAATGTACCCATGTCTGTTGAAGTGAGGCCACTGGGTATCTCTACGATCCGCACCAGTTTTCCATGGATGATCTGATCATGATGACCGGCCAGAGCTTTTCGCATCTTCTTTGACTTCTCTTTTCGATAGTGATCTACACGTTTGTTCAGAAGAGTGTCCTTGAATTTGCGAGCGTCATTGTCCCACACTCCACTCATTCCGTTCTCAGCTAGTTTTGTGAGAATGGGATGTATGGCATCAGCTACCTCTTCATTCTTGTCAATCGCTCCGAAGCGAATGACGCTGACCGCATCAGTGAGTGCAGTTGCAGCTTCAATCTCTCGAAGATTAAAATCTGTGTCATGAGCAATCTTAGCCAGTTCTGTGGACACTTCGTCTCGTGGCATGAGTACCTTGTGAGTGATCTCCGCCGCACAAAACTCATGATTGACTTTCAATACCGGTTTATTCCCAAGAGAGAGAATCATCTTGATGGCTCGGTCTGACCATTGATGATGGTCCAACCATACAATCCGACAACCCTGCGATATTGCTCTTGTCAGTCCAGCTTGCACAACATCAATGATTGTGTCATCCATTCCTAAATCGGTGATGATTATCAGAGAGTCCCGCTGCTTTGCAATGGTAGAGAACACCTGCTCAAATGAGCCATAATCAGTGAGAATCGCCTTGAAAGTGAGATTCTTGGTTTTTGCATATCTCCATACAATAGCGGCAGAGTTTAGTCCATCCACATCTTTATCATGAGATATGGAAAGAAGAGATGTGATCTTCTTTGCCCTTGGCTCGCTTTCTCGTTCTTCAGGCATTTTGTGCTCATGCTCGACTTGGAAGGACTCCTTTATTATCTTCTCGTAAGGTCTTCAGAGTGAAAGGGCGAAGTCGAAAGTGTTTTGTGATGCCTTACAGGCAGTAAATGTGCGAGGGATAGAATGGACGAATCCAAGCGCGACACTATCATGAGTGGCAATGAAGCCATTGTAAGGGGTGCTCTAGAGGCGGGTATTGGATTTTGTGCGTCCTATCCAGGAACTCCCTCAACTGAGATTGCTGCAAATCTCTTCAAAGCGGCAGAGGAACACGACATCTATGTAGAATGGTCAACAAATGAGAAGGTGGCTATGGAGGCGGCGGCGGCCGCAAGCTGGGCTGGAATTCCAGCTCTCTGCTCAATGAAATCATTGGGTTTGAATGTTGCTTCAGACTTTTTACTAAACCTCAATCTCTCAGGCTCAGGAAAGGGAGGTCTCGTAATTGTCGTCTGTGATGATCCAAAGGGCCATAGTTCTAGTAACGAACAAGATTCCAGGTTTTATGCAAAGGCGGCTCAGATTCCGTTGCTAGAGCCATCAACCTACCAAGAGGCAAAGGATGTCACAATAGAGGCTTTCAAACTCTCTCAGAAGTATGAGGTTCCTGTTCTTGTTCGAAGTACAACAAGACTCTCACACTCTAGAGGGTTGGTTCGCAATGGAAATATCCCAACGAAAGAAAAGAAAATACTCGCGTTTCCAGACCGACTCTATAATGTACCATCACCCCATCTGAGACATCGAGACCTCTTGGAGAAGATGGAAAAAGTGGAGAAGGATTTTGAAGGTTCACAATTTAATGTTGGAGATAATGTCAAAGACGCGAGTATATTGGTGATCTCAAGTGGCATCAGTTCGCTGTATACACAAGAAGCCGTACAATATCTCGAGTCTGATAAAATCGGCCATATGAACGTGGTAACAACACATCCGTTGCCTAAGAAAGCTATAACCAATCGCCTGGAAAGAGTAGACCGCATTCTATTCGTTGAGGAGAATGATCCATTCATGGAGGATGAGATCAGGTCACTCTCTGTTGAACTTAAAGAAGTTCCACAGTTCTTCGGAAAAAGGACTGGTCACATCCCAAGGTATGGTGAAATGAACACGGATGTGGTTTTGAAGGCTCTCTTAAAACTGACCGGACAAGAAGACACGGAGTCAGCTAAAGAAGAAAGTACGTCATCAAACATCGTCGTCGATAGACCACTCACGTTCTGTGCAGGATGTACTCATCGCAACTTCTACTGGGCAATTCGAACTGTGAAGAAGCGGTTGGGCGGAAAACTGGTTGTTGCTGGTGACATCGGGTGCTATTCCCTTGGTGTATTCTACGATGAAGCAATGGACACAATGCAGGCAATGGGCTCGGGTATTGGTGCTGGCACTGGGTTGGGCCAACTCCAGCGTTTTGGTTTTGATTCCAAGGTAGTTAGTGTTGCGGGGGACTCGACATTCTTTCATGCATGCTTACCAGGACTCATCAATGCAAAACATAAGAATGCAGACCTGACATTTGTCATCCTCGATAATGCTACCACAGCTATGACAGGGTACCAAGTGCATCCAGGTTCAAGTAGTCAGGAAGAGAACCTGACGAGAGTCCAGATTGAGAAACTGGTCAATGCAATTGAGCCGGATTTCTTCTCTGCTGGAGATGCTACAGACATCAAATCCCTTACTGAACTACTTCATTCTGCCGTCCAAAAGGATGGACTGAAAGTTCTATTGCTGGACAGTGTGTGTAGACTTGAGGAGGTCAAAAGGAAACCAGGATTCGTGGGTGCGACACCAGTAGAGATAGACAAAGATCTCTGTAAGAGAGAGAAATGCAAGATCTGTGCTGTGGACTTCGGATGTCCAGCTTTGATCTGGGATGCTGAGACCAATTATCCTGTCGTCTTGGATCATGCATGTGTGCAGTGTGGTGCATGCATTGCAGTGTGTCCTCATAATGCCATTGTGGAGGGGAAGTGAAGTGAGAGACCCATATTCCATATTAGTCGCTGGCGTTGGAGGTCAAGGAAACCTGGTCTGTGGAAGGATTATTGCTGAGGCCACAGTGTCACAGGGTCTCAGACCGGTCGTGGGAGACACCTTTGGCGCATCACGTAGAGGCGGCAGTGTCGTATCCCATATCAGGATAGGAAAACAGGACTGGGGACCCCTGATACCGAAGGGAGAAGTCGATGTTTTAATCGGCTTTGAGCCAGTTGAAGCTCTACGTGCGGCTACCAGATATGCTAGCGAGAAAACCATCGCGATAGTGAGCGCGACGCCTGTGCCGCCTTCAAATGTCACATCAGGAAACTTGAGCTATCCAAAAATCGAGGACATCCTACATGAACTGGAAACTGTCTGTCAGCAAGTGTACATGTTGAACACAAGTCCCGTCTTGGAGAAGATAGGCTCTACCCGCGTTCTGAACTCATACATGGTTGGTGCTCTCTCTGCTATAGAGGAAGTGCCTCTTGATTCCAAGAATTTACGACAAGCAGTCTTGAACATACTTGATTCTGACAATGACTTGACTGCGTTCGATGAAGGCGCAAAAGCTCTACACTGATTATAGAGTCGTTTCCCGATTAGACAACCTACACTGAAGCCTTCTTTTCGTCTTGGTGCCTACGAGCTTCTCGCCACATGATCTCAGCTAGCACTGTGAACATGTCTGCTACACCATCACCAGTTTTTGCTGATGACTCCATGTAGAGGAACCCTTGATCCTCAGCCCAACGCTTTGACTCATCAGATGGTACTGCGCGGTCTGGTAGGTCGGTCTTGTTACCCACACAGATTATAGGCACTCTGCCGCCAACGGACTCATCGGCCTCTTGGATCCACTTGGCCAGTTCTGTGAATGAACGGCGTCTTGTGACGTCGAACACCAGGATGATTCCCGCAGCACCGGAGTAGTACATCTTCCGCACCGCCTTGAATCGTGCTTGTCCAGCAACGTCCCACGCCTGTAGTTTGATACCTGTAGAGTACTCCTTCTCTGGCGGGGAGATGTGGGCTAGTTTGACAGCGAACTGACTTCCGATTGTTGTCTTGTAGTCTCGCTCGAACACTCCAGTAACATAACGGTTCACGAGTGTGGTCTTTCCGACAGCACCCTCTCCGATCACCATTGTCTTAAACAGGAACTGGTAAGAGTCTGGAGCAGTTCCAGGTTGTGGAGCCTTTGGTCTCCTGTTTCGTATCTCTGTAATAAGCTGACTCTCAGTGTCAGAAACAACGGCAGTCATAACGGTTTCTTCAGGAGTTGGTTCTGCTGCAAGTGCGGCTATATCATCAATCTCAGCCATTCTTGCACCGGTTTCTTCAGCACCAAAGAGCTGGTCGAGAAGGGCCTCGGCTGCCTTCAGTGATTCTGATCCATCATCAGACATTGTCGTCTGCAAGATATCAGCAGCTTTCTCTTTGATAGCAGCATCTCCAAACCCGGTTCCAACTATTGCTCCAAATGGAGATTCTTCAGATACATCCGGAGGCTCATAGGTTTCTATTGGGTCTACTGGTACTGGAGCCACAGCTGCAGGAGCAGCTACTGAGGCACCCTGCTCAACGAGTATGGCAGTCTCCGGCGTTGTGACCTGCTTGACCTGACCACTTGGGTCTGTCCACATCAGGACAATGGGTCTAACGATCACGGTTCCCTCTTCCTTAGGAATCAGTTGAACTTCGATAGATTTACTCTCTCCAGGAGCAAGGTCAAAGCGAAGTTGTTGAGGGTCAACATCCATGTGGTCCTTTGGGAACCAATAGATCTTTCCAGACACACCATTGATTGGCTCGTCACTGACATTGTAGACAGTGACGTTTCCTCGGAGGTCAGTACCGGTCTTTGCCTCGGGGCTAACTTCGAATGTTGGAATGATCTTGTAAAGTCCTTCAATGACCTGCAAGGGGCCATCAGAAACGCCCACTTGAACCTCTTTTCGGCCGTCGCCTCCAGCATCGCCAACATTGATAGAAAGTATCTTTTTCCCAATGTCGACAGAGGCTATCTGGTTGAGGTCTGCCATATGAAGGCTGTAAAAGTTAATCTTGAAATCAGAGGTGGCTACAATGATTTCATCTTGATGGTCAGCGTTGATTTCTTCAATTCTGAGAGACAACGCGTTCACATTCTCCAGTTTCGAGAATAGGTCTAACTTGCTGTCTTCATTTCGATACACACGAATTGAACCATCATAGGTGACGACACCAAGCTCCATCTTTCTGTCGCCAAGGATATCGCCCGCTGCTACAGAGATAACGGGGCTAGGTAGTTCGATCACCTCTATCTGGTCAACGGAGTGGTCCCGCACCTTGAATATTCTGAGAGTGCGATCTCTGTTTCCTGTAACAATCTCTTCTATCTCATCACCGATGACATCACAAGTCCCAATTGCAATGGGCATGTCATCGAGCTGATGGTTCACAAACTGAGTGATGTTGTTCGCAGTGTCCATCTGAAGAATTCTAAGTGTAGAATCACTACCGCCAACAATGATCTCGTTCTTCTCATCACCTGTCACATCGGTGACATAAACAGCTGTGGCAAAACGGTCAACTGGAAATTCAGCCAGTTTCTCCAGTTGCCCACTAGGAGCATATCGGAATATTTGGACTGTTCCAGCCTCACCGGGGGTCTCACCACTTTCTATAGCACGACCGATAACAAGTTCCATTTGTCCATCATTATTCGCGTCAGCAATCTTGATGGAGAGAACGCTCCCTCCGACATCATGCTGCGCTAGAAATGCAATCTCACTCTTATTGGCGTCATAGAGGCGAAGGACACCGTCGCGACCACCAGTACAGAGCTCGGATGCACCGTTACCAGTGATATCTCCGACTGCAATAGCGCTCGTGCTCTTGTCATCTTCTATCTCGAACAGAACTTTCGGTGAACTCAAGTCAGCAACCTTCCTGTTTATACGGCGGCTATGGTACTATCTATATTTACACGTGCCTAGTACGGATATTGAATGCGGCGGGGACCTTTTTCTACTTTACTGGTTTGACCTCCCTCTTACTTTGATGTGTCAACAGCGCAGCATTTAACAGATTGAGAGATTCCAGTTATCTTGGTAGCAAAAATGTCCAAACTCTCAGTTCGAAATCTCTCAAAGTCATATCCAAACGGAGACGATGAAGAAGTGGAGGTTCTTGATAATATCTCATTTGACG
>JAGXOC010000080.1 GCA_019894665.1 Candidatus Thorarchaeota archaeon | reverse complement strand
GTATTTGCAATGGCTGCACTTGTACTCACATCCATACTGTTCCTTCCGGTTCAAGGTGATGTGCAACTTGCTCAGTTGGAGGATGTCATTCTAGACCCTGTGGAGATCAAAGCGATCATGAAGCAAGACGGTGTCACGACTATCAACCTTCGAGCAAGGGCTATTAATCAAGGATCTACCAGTATAACATCTCTCTCGTTTCGAATCGACTCACTTAATGTTGAATTACTCGATTCGGAAGTGAATGGTACTATAACCTCTTCAAGTTCCATACTTCAGGATAGATACACAGAGGTAATTGTTTCTCTTCCCACACAACTTGAAGAGAATGATACTGTATGGGTAGAAGTGAACCTTGAAGCTACTGACTTTCAATCAGACCCGCGATTTGGTTTTGATCCAACTAAATACTATAAGGATTTCAGCTTCTACATTCGTCCGACTACTGAGATGGCAAATTTCACCTTCACTGCCATCCTACCTCAAGATGCTCTTCTCTCGCGTGAGTCAGTCGTACCAGTATTCCCTGCAGCTGACTCTAACTTCACAGATGGGGCTTCACTAGCCTTTGTCTGGTTCACCGATTCATTGCAAATTGGACAGGAGCGCGTTTTCATCGTCAAGTACCAGTATCCGAATGCTCAACCCGGTCCTTTGGGTTCATTCCTTTTCGAGTCCATTCTGATTGCAGTTTTGGGCGTTATAGCTGGGATTGTTCTAACCATGGGCGGTCCAAAGTTCTACCAACGTATCAAAAGAATCGGGACAGTCAGGTTTGTCGGTGTTACATCTGAAGAGGAAGAAGTTCTAGAGGTAATCAGGCAGAAAGGTGGCTCTTGTCCACAGAAGGATCTGTACACGGAATTTGATATGTCGCAGGCAAAGGTCAGTCTGATTCTCAACAACTTGGAAGAGCGCGGACTTGTACGAAGATTCCGTGATGGTCGTGAGAATGTTGTCCATATAATGGAAAACTGATACACACTGAATCAACGCCTTTATATCACTACTAAGGTCATCAACAGACGAATCATCAGCCTGAGGTGGGTTCTTGAGTTCGTCCAAGAAAATTCGCGTACTTGTAGCAAAACCTGGATTAGATGGACATGATCGCGGCGCAAAGATAGTCGCCCGTGCCCTACGTGACGCAGGGATGGAAGTCATATACACTGGTCTCAGACAGACTCCTGAAATGGTGGTCAGTGCAGCCCTCGACGAGGGTGTGCATTGTATTGGGCTTAGTATTCTAAGCGGTGCCCATAATGCACTATTTCCAAAGATTATGGAGCTCCTGAAAGAGGAAGGTATTGATGACGTTCTTGTAGTTGGTGGTGGAATCATTCCTGAGGATGACATTTCAGAGTTAAAGAAGGCTGGAATCTCAGCTATATTCGGTCCTGGAACTCCTCTGGATGAAATTGTCGAGTACATCAAGGCTAATGTCAAGCTCTAATTCTGAAATGTGAGGAACTAGCTGTGCCCGTGACTGACCTTGTCAACGGTGTTTTGAGCGGAAAACGGAGAGAACTTGCTCGTCTCATCTCCCTCATCGAAAATGATGATGGTGATGCTTCAGAAGCTCTCAGCCAGCTTTACAAACACACTGGCAAAGCTCACATCATTGGTGTGACTGGTCCACCTGGATCCGGAAAAAGTTCCCTTGTCACAAAACTGACTGCCGAGTTTAGAAAACGCAAGAATACTATTGGAATAGTCTGCGTTGATCCCTCCAGCCCATTCACAGGAGGTGCGTTCCTAGGTGACAGAATCCGGATGCAGGAACATTATCTCGACAACGAGGTCTATGTTCGTAGTATGGGCACCCGGGGCCATCTTGGAGGTCTGGCACGAGCTACTTCTGGTGCAGTACGGGCGATCGATGCATTTGGAAAAGACATCATCTTTGTTGAGACTGTTGGTGCAGGCCAGTCCGAGGTTGAAGTCATTGACATCGCCCATACAGTGATTGTCACTGATGTACCAGGAAGTGGAGATGACATTCAGGCTATCAAAGCAGGCATCATGGAGATTGCTGATATCTTTGTTGTGAACAAGATGGACATTTCTGGAGCAGATAAGAAGGTCACAGAGATCAATACCATGTTAGACCTTGATCCACGTGAAAAAGCGTGGCGCCCTCCCGTCATGCTCACTAACTCAAGATCCGGTGAGGGTGTGTCCGAGCTTGCTGACAAAATATTGGAACATCTTCAATTCTTGAACGAAAGCGGCCAAATGGAGCAGAAAGGTCTGAAGCGAAGCCGTGACGAACTCTATGAGTTAATGAGGTATAAACTCACTCAGGACTTATATCAAAAACTAGAAGGAAAACCCGAGTATGAGGCTGCGATAAAGAAGATTGCAGCTAGAAAAGAGGATCCCTACAGTTTGGCTGAACGGTTAATAGCAGAGTTCTTGTTTAGTGAGAGTAGGTGAGTGCAATGAGAGATGACTCGAAGCTCCGTGACTCTACAAAGAAGTGGGAGGACGAAACTGTAGCCAAGACAATCAAGAGATTCCCTGAACGTGAGGAGAGTTTCAAGACTATCTCTGGGCTCCCGTTGAAGCGCCTCTACACACCTTCAGATTTGAAAGACCTGAACTATGAGAAAGATCTAGGCTTTCCAGGTCAATACCCTTTCACCCGCGGAGTCCAACCAACCGGATACAGAGGTCGTTTTTGGACCATGCGGCAGTACAGTGGGTTTGCCACCGCACGAGAAACCAACCAACGATTCCACTTCCTTTTGGAGCAAGGACAGACAGGTCTCTCCATTGCGTTTGACCTACCAACACAGATCGGTTATGACTCCGATGACCAATTGGCTCAAGGTGAAGTAGGGAAAGTTGGAGTGGCAATTGATACGCTTGCAGACATGGAGGTTCTGTTTGAAGGAATCCCTCTCGACAAAGTGAGCACTTCAATGACTATCAACGCTCCCGCCTCAGTTCTGCTTGCCATGTACATTGTTGTGGCTGAGAAACAGGGGGTTTCCATGGACAAGCTCCGTGGTACAATCCAGAATGACATCCTGAAAGAGTATGTTGCACGAGGCACATACATCTTCCCACCTACCCCCTCTATGCGACTCATCACTGACATTTTCAAGTTCTGTAGCCAGAACATGCCTCTTTGGAACACTATCTCAATTTCTGGTTATCACATCAGAGAGGCTGGCTCAACCGCTGTCCAAGAGGTTGCCTTTACGCTGGCCGATGGTATCGCATATGTTCAAGCTGCTATTGACGTAGGATTGGATATTGATGAGTTCGCATCTCGACTGTCATTCTTCTTTGGTTCGCATAGTGATTTTCTGGAGGAGATTAGCAAGTTCAGAGCTGCTCGAAGACTCTGGGCTAGAATCATGCGTGAACGATTCAAAGCGAAGGATGACAATTCGTGTAAGATGCGATTTCATACTCAGACTGCAGGCTGTACACTTACTGCACAACAACCTGACAACAATGTTGTTCGTGTGGCCCTTCAGGCTCTGCAAGCTGTTCTCGGAGGTACCCAGTCACTTCATACAAACTCACGGGATGAGGCGCTATCCCTCCCAACAGAAGAATCAGTACAGATTGCACTACGTACTCAACAAATCATTGCTCACGAGTCAGGCGTGGGCGATACCGTTGATCCGCTCGCTGGCTCTTTCTATATAGAGAGTCTAACAAATGCGATTGAAGCAAAAGCTATGGAGTACATTCAGAAAATTGATGATATGGGTGGAGCATCAGTCGCTATTGAACGAGGGTTTATACAACGTGAGATTCATGATGCTGCTTACCAGTTCCAGAAGAGTGTAGATGAAACAAAACGAATAGTTGTCGGTGTAAACAAATTCACAGTTGAGGAAGAACCTCAATTTGATTACTTACGAGTCAATCCTAAGGCTGAGAAGGAACAACTAACTGAACTGAAGAAGATTAGAACGAAGCGTGATGACAATCAAGTCAAGCACGCTTTGAAGGTCCTGCGTGATGCTGCAGAGAGTGATACGAATCTCATGCCTTCTATTATTGAAGCCGTGAAGGTCTACGCCACCTTAGGTGAGATATGCGGAGTCTTAAGGGAAATCTTTGGCGAGTACAGAGCACCAGATATTCTGTGAGAGGAGCCATCAAGTCATGTCAGTGGAGAAGATTGATCATATTGGAATTGCAGTAGAGAGTATTGAGAAATGGCTTGGATTTTACACAGATGTTCTCGGTCTAGATTATACTGGTTCTGAGGAAATAGAGGAACAGAAGGTTCGTGTGGCCTTTCTCAAAATTGGAGAGAGTCAGATTGAGCTTCTTGAGCCCACCTCAGACGACAGTCCAATTGCCAAGTTCATTGAGAAGCGAGGTAGTGGTATCCATCACATCGCTGTTAAGGTAGACGATATTGATGCAGCACTAGCCCGACATCATGAGGCTGGGGCACATTTGATTGACAAGGAACCACGTACTGGGGCTCACAACATGCGCATCGCTTTCATTCATCCCAAAACCTCAGGTGGTGTCCTTCTAGAGCTCTGTGAGGAATCAACCTGAATTGATCAAAGCTTTTATTGAAAAGTGTAAACTTTGTCTGAGTATTTTCCTAATAGTACTGCACTTAGGAGGTGCGTAGAAAGTGTCAAAGAAGAGTCCAGAGACACGCTACGGATACTATAGGAAAGCTAGGAGTCATGAGGTAAACGGTCAGTATGATGATGCGCTCGAAGCCTATGATAAGGCAATAGAAATGAGCGAGACCTATGCACACGCGTATTTCTACAAAAGTCGACTACTCTACAGAATGGAGAAGTACGGCGAATGTATTGGTTGCGCTGAGAAAGCCCGTGAATTGGAACCAACATGGAGCGATCATATCACGAAAATGGTTGAAGATGCGAAGAAAAGGCTGTAATCAGCAAAACCTTCTTTATTTGAGAAGCCGCTCGAGAGCGACTGCTATCCTGTCAATATCTTCACGGTCAACCATTCGATTGAAGACCATTCTAGTCCTAGTACCATATCCACCATAGACCTTGATCTTTTCCTTTGCCAATTCCTCCGACAGTTTCATCTGGCTGATTGTAAGATTCTCGAGTCCGAGGAACAAGATGTTCGTTTCTGGTTCTTCGATGACAAGATTTGGAATTTCTACTAGTCTTTTGTAGAGTATTTTCGCGTTCTGGTGATCATCTTTCAGTCTATCAACCATTTTTTCGAGTGAAACTATTCCGGGAGCTGCAATGATCCCTGCTTGACGCATTCCACCACCAAGCTTCTTTCGTGTTCGGTGAGATTCGTATACAAACTCCTCAGTTCCAGCTATTATCGACCCAACCGGTGCAGAGAGTCCCTTGCTTAGACAGATTTGAACAGAATCTACATCCTCGACCAAATTCTTCGCTGGGATGTCTAAAGCAACTGCTGCGTTGAACAACCTGGCTCCATCACAGTGCACTTTGAGATTGTGGTCATGGGCCATTGCTGCCAAAGCTTTGACCTGTTCTGGGCGGGTGACTGCACCCCCTGCATAGTTGTGTGTGTTTTCTATAACGACCATGGATGTCTTTGCGTAATGAGCATCATCCGGACTGATGACGGACTTGAGGGTCTCTGGGAGAATGTAGCCCCGCTCACCCTTCACAGGTTTTGGAAAGAGACCTCCCATGGATGCCATCGCACCACCTTCGAAGACAAAGGTGTGTGATCGTTCCTCCACAACTATCTCGTCACCTCTCTTGGATTGGGCGAAAAGAGCAATGAGATTGCCCTGTGTGCCGGATGTAACAAGTAAAGCCGCTTCCTTTCCAAGTATATTCGCAGCTTTTTCCTGAAGTTCGATAACCACTTCATCTTCGCCAATGACATCATCACCGAATCTTCCAGCCTTGTGAGCATTGACAATAGCCTCGATCATCTCATCAGTTGGCTGCGTGATGGTGTCACTACGTAGGTCGATAGTCTTCATAGTTCTAGAAACCTCAGTTCTCCGATTTAGCCTTAACGCTTGTGTTCAATTAGCGATGCGTATAGGGGAGTGGCGTTGGTGTAACCTGACTGTCATTGTATCAGGCTTAACGTCGTCTTAGAAGTGCGAATATCACCATAACTACTCCAATAGCCACGATCGCAACTGTGATAATCAAGACCATGTCCAATGGTGGTGGAACACCAATGGTTGGGATTGTATCTGTGTTTTCAGGGTCTACTACAGTGATTTGGTTTGTCACAGATCCTGATACAGAGCATATCGCAGTAACTTCCAATACATCTCCATGGACAGCTGGAATGCTATATATTGCGGACATTTGGGATGTCGTATTTTGACTTGTATAATCCCTTGTCAAGAAATCAACAGAGTTTCTCTCAACATTCACCTGGATAATATAGTGTGAATTCACGTCAGGTACATTATGAGTGACTACGATGGTCAATTCCTGACTTGCGAAATCATATGACAGATTCATCGGTCCAGGTGTATGAGCATTGACTGGAGTTCCCTGAATGAATATCATAATCGCAAGAAATGAGAAACAAAACAGCATTATCCTTCTCTTCATTATCAACACCATCATTCCTTTCTTAATACCAACTATAGTAGATAACGCTTTTCCCCAACTGAATTCATAAGGGTATTTCTTTAAAGTCAATTTATCCACTACTAAGGAAGCGAAATGAGATTGAAACGATTTAGTTGGAGGAGATATATTTGCAAGCGATACTAGGAATTCCGATTGCATATCTCGTACTTGTGCTTGAGATCATTGTTCTTATTGCGCTATTGATTGGATGGCGTTATGGAGCAAGTAAGAAGAACTTCGACCTTCATCACAAAGCGGTGTATCTCGTAGTCTTGATACACATTCTAACAGTTGGTCTCTGGATGATTCCTCGGGCGCTCGAACGGCTCTCATTCATGCTCAGTAACCCAATAGCAAACTGGTATCAGATTGTGCATGATGTTGTAGGTATCCTCGCAATAGGACTGGGTATCCTACTTGTCTTAGTTTTTCTTGTCAAGAGTGGCATGCCATTGAAACTCTTGAAGAGAACAAGACCCCTTATGTTTCTCACAATTGGGGTATGGATTCTTGCCTTCGTTCTCGGAGTCTATTGGTTCCTGATTGCATGGATTTGGATCTAATTAAGTCAACTTTCCCGCGAGTTCAAATAGCTTCTATCACAATGTTTGGTGATTCAGATTGAATATCCGCTTTGACTGTTTCAAGACAGGTGTCCTTCAACCTCGAGTGAAATACTTGGATAGTGTAGGTTCTACAAATACCGAAGCAAAGAGCCTCTTCGCACAAGGCGAAACAGAAGGACTCATTGTGATAGCACGAACCCAGACTGCAGGTCGCGGAAGAAAAGATAGACCTTGGCTCTCTCCAATCGGAGGTCTCTACTTCTCTATAGTTCTAAGTCCGCGGCTTGGGGCTGAAAATGCTCCCCTCCTTGGGCTTCTTGGTGCTTGTGCTGTCGCTAGAAGTCTCAAAGCACTGGGGATCAAAAATGTAGGATTGAAGTGGCCAAATGATGTGTTGATAGGACAAAGTAAGATTGCTGGAATACTTAGTGAGGCTGTATTCACTGGTGATGAGACCGCTGGAGCTGTAATTGGGATTGGCGTGAATCAGAACTGCCCAATTTCAGACATGCCTCCTGGTCTTCAGTGGCCTACCACATCGGTTGTCGATGAGATTGGAAAGGAGACCTCAGTCGAAGCTCTGCTCTGTTCCATCGTAAATGAAATTGATTCATTTCTTCAAGTCGTGGAGCATGAATCTTCATTTGCCTCCGTTCTTGATGAGTGGCGAGATGCAAGTTCAACTCTAGGTGTGCGAGTTCGCGTATACGAAGACGGAAAGACCACTGAAGGGGTTGCAAAGGACATTGATACAGACGGGACCTTGATTGTGGAGACAGAGGAGGGTCTCGTGAATGTGCTACTGGGCGACGTTTCTCACTTGAAAACAGAGGAGTGAGAATTATTGGATTTCCTAATCTTAACCGAGATTCACGAATTCTAGAAAACAACCTTAAGACATTGCACACACACAATGAAGTGGGTTGGTGAAGCAATCTTGAAACCAACTGTAGTTAGGATTGACCAAACTCAGATAGAGGAACTTCACAGAAGACTTCTTGATTTCAATGAATCATCTGATCTTGCTACAAGGAGCGAGTACGAGGCCTTCCGAATCATGTTTGCAGGAGAGGCAATCATAGGTTATACAAGTGGTAAAATTGTCAGCAACGGACCTCATTCAGCTGCTGCAGTTCAGAATGCAATCTTGGACATGACCTCTTCCATTGATACAAAATTGGTCATTGGATCTGATGAGGCTGGTAAAGGTGAGTGGCTTGGTCCTATGACGGTTGCTGCAGTTGCACTAACTCCTGAACAAACAGCAATGCTACGTGCGCTCGGTGTTATGGATAGTAAGAGCATGTCCGTCGTACGAATAAAAGAACTCTCCAGATCCGTTCGTCGAAATGCTCTCAAAGTAGAATCGTTACTGATCTCTCCTGAAAAATTCAATTCTCAGCATGAAGAATTTCGAAAAGAAGGGAAGAACCTCAATGATATGTTAGCATGGGCTCATACTAAGGTAATATCAGAGGTCTACGAAACAGTGAAGGAACGAAAAGAGAACATCAAGATAGTCGTTGACCAGTTTGCTCGTGTCAAGACCGAAGCACGTCTTAGAGGAAAAATCGACCTGGGAAAGATTGAGCTTGTGCAACGTCCTAAGGCGGAGGATGAGATTGCAGTTGCAGCAGCAAGCATTATAGCTCGCGAAGCTCGTGAGGCATGGATAGACTGGGCATGTATGAAGTTCGGATTTGATCTTAGAGAACTGAGTGTCAGAGAAGCGTATGAACATGCTAACAGGAATGACTTTTCTAAAACTACCTACTTGCAGTCAGAGATAGAAGGGAAATCGTGACCATTGATTGCCTCTCATTACATAGGTTCGCCTTTCCAGAACTCTCTCTTTCGCAAGTATTTGGCTAGGTAAACAAGTCCAAGCATTATGGGGACTTCCCAAAACAAGCCCATTGTTGTACCAAGCGCTGCAATAGAACCAACCCCGTAGATTGAAATCGCAGTTGCTATGGCGATTTCGAAGTGGCTCGATGATCCGATAATGACAGTAATGGTGGCTTCTCGGTAGGCTAACTTGGCAAGACGTGTAATAAGCAGATTAAAGCCAACTACAATGGTAAATCCCAGCAAGAGTGGGATTGATACAAGGACCAGTAGGTCAGGATGTTCCAACATCACCATCCCGTTCAATGAGAAGAGTACTACCAATGTAGTTAGGAGAGCTAAGAGGGCTAGGTTGCCTGCAGCAGGACGATATTTGTTCTGGAACCAATCATCCCCTTTCCAATTTATTATTGCTTTTCTCGAGACCACTCCCAACACCAAAGGAATTCCGATAAACACCATCACAGAAATGACCAACAATAACCGGTCAATTGGTATATTGGAAATCCCTGTAAACAATACAACCAAGGGTGCGAAAAGGACAAGGATTGTTGCGGTGTTTAGAGTTGTATTGACCACATTTTGTTCCTGATTACCCTCTGCGAGGTAACCCCAAACCAAAACCATCGCAGTACAGGGACTGGATGATAGTAGAATAACAGCCACAATTAGTTGTTCGTTTCCTTGAAGAAAAGTTTGAGCAAGTACAAATCCAACAACGGGTGCTACAATCCAATTCGATACTAGTGTGAGAATAATGGGCTTTGGATTTCTTCTGAGCTTCCTCAACTCAGAGACCTGAATGTTTAGCATCGCAGGGTACATCATCAAAAAGAGACAGATCCCAATTGGGACTGATATGCCCGCTACTTGCCACGAATTAATAGCCTCACTGATTCCGGGGACAACTAATGATAGAACAATTCCCAGAATCATACAGATTCCAATCCATAATGGCAAGTATTTCTCAAAGGTGCTAAGCTCCTTCCCTGGAACGGAGATGGAATCTTCAGCTGACATTCAAAAATCACCTAATTCTGTAACGATGCCCTTTCTCTATGAATAGTGGAATAGTACTGATATTAAAACAAACCGATATTTCGAGTATGTCAGCGTTTCAGAGTCCGCCTTCGTCTGGTCTGTGTCCATGCCTTCTTGATATGGTGAGCTTGGTGAGCTTTTCGAGAATTGAAGACCCTGAGATTGCCGTACCGATTATCTGTCTTGAACTTGTTCTGATGATGGACCACTTCTCCAGGTTGGAGTTTCCGACCTAACTTTTTCTCAGCTCTCCATCTATGAACAAGTTTTCCTGAGTCGATAAAACGGAGATATCCCTGAATATCTCTATAGGTCTTCC